>CALKJP010000025.1 GCA_937995645.1 uncultured Bacteroidia bacterium | reverse complement strand
TAATTACCGTTTCCAAAGCTGATTTTAATTTTAATCTCATCCGTATTAAAGATTTATCGTTTCTTTATATGCTCCGCAAAAAACTGATGTGGGGAATGGATTTAAGAAATTAATCATTATTTGAACAATGATAAGGCATCTGCCATTTTTCGGTCGTTTGCCAATCGGGGCGTTTTGTTCTGACCGCCCAATTTGCCCTGCGATTTCATGTAATTTTTAAATGTGTCTCTTTTTAAACAAGTAATTACTAGTGGTTTTAAAACATTTCCGTTAATTAAATCGCGGTAATAACTATTTTTTTGTTGCATTAAGCTATCCAGATCTTCGGAAAAGGTTTTTAAATCGCTTGGTTGTTGTGCAAATTCTATCAGCCATTCATGATATGGCAAACCGCCTTCGGATGGATTTACTTGAGGAGCAACATGAAAATCTATTACCTCGCCACCATGTTTTTCCAGAGCTTTTTTCATGGCAAACTCCACCTCTTCGGCAATTACATGCTCGCCAAAAGCAGAGGTAAAATGTTTAATTCTGCCTGTAACTATTATTTTGTAAGGTTTTTTAGAAACAAATTTAACCGTATCGCCAATGCTATACCCCCACAAACCGGCATTAGTATTCATTATCAGCGCATAATTTTTATCAAGCTCCACATCTTCAAGACTTATACGGGTTGGGTTTTCATTAAAATAGTCTTCGGCAGGAATAAATTCATAAAAGATCCCTTTATTTAAAACAAGCAGCAAGCCTTCTTCTTTCTGTGAATTTTGAAAAGCAATAAACCCTTCTGATGCCGGATAGGTTTCTATGCTGTCAATCTTGGCTCCAATCAACTGTTCCATACGATTGCGGTATGGCTCATAATTAACCCCACCGTAAACAAATAAAGAAAAATTTGGAAACAATTCTTTTATATTTTTTTTACCCGAAAAAATCAATAATTTTTCGAAATACATTTGCACCCATGGCGGAATACCGCTTATCAGTCGCATATCTTCTATCATAGTTTCTTTGGCAATGGCCTCTACTTTTTCTTCCCAGTCTTCAATACAATTGGTAGCATAGCTTGGCATTCGGTTTTTTTGCAAATAAGCCGGCACATGATGAGCAACAATTCCTGATAAACGACCAGTAGGGACTTTACCCTTTTTTTCTAATACAGGGCTTCCCTGCAAAAAAATCATTTTTCCATCAACAAATTGTGTATTACCGGTTTCAGCAATATAGCATAACAAGGCGTTTTTAGCACTTTCAATATGGTTTGAAATTGATTCTTTTGAAATAGGAATATATTTAGTTCCCGATGTTGTTCCCGAGGTTTTACAAAAATAAATCGGCATCCCTTTCCAGAGTATATCGCTTTCGCCATTTATAATTCGGTTGATGTAGGGCAATAAGGCTTCATAATCTCTTATGGGAACACGTTTTTTAAATTCTTCGTAGTTATTTATTTCATTAAAATAATGGTCTTTGCCAAAGACCGTATTTTTGGCTCCTTCAACAAGTTCTTTTAAAACCGCTTGCTGGGTTTCAACAGGCTTGCTACTCCATTTTTTTATATTGGAAACCACCAAACGGGCATAATACAAGCTTATGAAAGATTTTAAGGCCATGCTGCGAATTTAATTATTCTGCTGCTGAAGAAAATCTTTTTATAAGGAAATCATCATAACATTGTTAATAAATCTTTATCTAAAACAGGCAACTATTTCAAAAATTATCGTTAATTAGCTGTTTAATAAATAATTGGTTTTATGAAAAAGTTATTTACCATTTGTTTTACCCTATTTACAGGATTAATTATTGCTGAAAATACAGGCAATGAGCTTAAAGATATCACTATCAGTAAAGGTGAAATTTTAATTGTAGTAATGGATAATAATGGCGAAGAAAATTATACCAAAGTAAAATTAACAGAACCCGGTTTGGCAGAATTGGTAGTTGAAAACAATGACCCAATATCCGCAAAATTTCCTGTATATTTATTTGAAGACAAACTTCAGCGATTACCATCCGGTTTCTATATTGTACTTGCTGCCAGCGATGATGCATTAAGAAACCGATTGGTTTATATTCGATAATAAATATAAAATTCATGAATTTTTTTTTCAGGAAAGTTATTCAACTTTCCTTTTTATTTCTTTTCACTTTTTCAACCTTTGTTTTTGCACAAAAACAAAGCAAGGATACTCTGCTTTATAATGAATTTAAAAGCTATTCTGATTCTGCACAAAATCTTCTATATAGCAATCCAAAAGTCGCGGTAAGGCTCGCTACAAAGGCTCGCGACCTTGCTATAATAGGGAATTTTAAAAGCGATGTGGGCGATATGTATAACACCATTGGCAACGCCTATCACTTACAAGCCAATTTTAAGGAAGCTGCATATAATTACTCACAGGCATTAAAAGTTTTTGAAGAACTTAAAAGCGTTCGCGGACAAGTAGCTACCTTTGTAAACCTTGGAATTTTACATGTTGACCAAAACGATACTGAAGGGGCTAAAAAATACTATAACGAAGCTATCAAAAATGCCATTATAATTGGCGACAGCAACAATCTTGCATCCAGCTACAACAACCTCGCTATTGTATTTCAAAACGAAAACAAGCTTGATACAGCATTGGTATTATACAACAAGGCTTTAGATATTCGTTCAAAACAAAACAAAACTAAAACGGTGTGCAATTCTCTTATAAATATTGCAACCGTTTATTACGACAATAAAGAATATGAAAAGTGTCTGGAGCATTTGTTAAGAGCGTACAATACTGACAGCACATTTAGTACAGATCTGCTATTTAAAAATCTCTCTGACGTATATGTGACGCTTGGTCGGTTTAAAGAAGCAGAAGATTTTGGTCTAAAAGCCCTAAATATTGCTCAGGAAACAGAAAACACACGACTATTAGTTGACATTTATAAAAATCTTTTTTCAGTTTATCAAAACCTGAATGAGCCAAAAAAGGCTTATCAATATGCTGATATGGCTTTTAAACTTAAGGATGAATTAAGTAGCGAGGACAATAAGCGCATTATCAGCGAAATGGATGCAAAATATGAAAGCGAGAAAAAAGAGCAACAAATAGCCCTTCAGGAGAGCCGCCTGGAACGAGAAAAACAGTTACGCTTTAGCATGATTGCAATTATTGTTCTTTTTCTTGTTTTTGCAGTCTTCTTATATTTGGCCTACCGAAATAAAAAGAAAACCTCCATATTGCTGACACAACAAAAAGCTATGATAGAAGAACAAAAACTAATTGTAGAAGAAAAACAAAAGGCCTTGCTGGATTCAATTCATTATGCTAAGCGTATTCAACAAGCATTGTTGCCAACCGAAGCCTTTATTGATCGTATTTTGCACCAAACAAAAAACGATAAATAAGTGAAAAAATCGCTTAAATATCTTTTAGCTTTTGTTGTTTCAGGAGCGCTTGCTCTGCCTCTATTTGCTCAAAAATCACGCATTGATTCGTTGCTTTTAAAACTCGATATGGCGAGCACAGATTCTGCAAAAATAGACCTGATGATGGATATCAGTTCAGAGTATCAAGGCAAAAACAACGATAAAGCCATAAGCTATGCAAAAAAAGCGTATGCACTTGCAAAAACAATTAACAAATCCGAACTCGTTGTTCAAACATTAGTTTATTTAGGCAATTCATATTACTACAAAGCCGATTATGAAAAAACAATAGCATATTATTTGCAAGCGTTAACCGAATATGAAAAACTTGGCAACACCGGTAATGCGGCAAACATTTTAAACAATATTGGTGTTGTTTATTATTCTTGGGGACAAAACACCAAAGCCTTAAACTTTTATAATAAATCATTAGCAGCATATCAAAAAGCTGAAGATTTACAAGGAATAGCAAAAGTTAAAAATAATATCGGGAATCTTTTTTTCGAAAACAAAAACTTCGACAGCGCTTTGGTTTACTACACCGCCTCGCTTAAAATTAAACAAGCATTGAACGATTTAAATGGAGAAGCCTTGCTTTTGAATAATATTGGAAATATTTATGGCGAAAAAAATGATTATAAAGTAGCAAGAAATTATTATTTGTCTTCTTTAAAAATATACCAACAAGAAGAAGAACCTTATGGCGAAGCATTAACCATGATAAATATAGCTTCGCTGTTTAGGCGCGAAGAGCTTTTTGATTCTGCCCTTTTCTACGCCCAAAGAGCCCTTGAGATAAGCATAAAAATCGAAGCAGAAGATTTAAAAACCGATTGTTACGAATTGCTTACCGAGATATATGAAACAAATGGAAATGATAAACTAGCGCTTGAAAACTTCCGATTATATATTGAAACCAAAAATAAAATAAAATCAGAAGAAGTACAGAGCGCTATTGAAGAATTAAATTTAAAATACGAAACCGAAAAAAAAGAACAACAAATTGCCTTGCAAGAATCACAAATTGCTAAAGAACGATTGCTTAGAAACAGCTTTATTATTCTTTCTTTGTTATTTGTTGTTTTTGCTTTTTTACTCTTTAGAGGATATAAAAACAAACAAAAAACAAATAAATTATTAGAAGAAAAAAACCATACTATTGAACATCAAAAATTATTAGTTGAAGAAAAACAAAAAGCGCTCATAGATTCAATTTTATATGCAAAACGCATACAACAAGCCCTATTAACTTCTGAATCATATATTGAAAAAGCCCTTAAACGTCTCAAAAATTAAACTTCTTTAACCGCTGCTTGTTGCTATTTTATAGCGATATTTGCACCTGTTAATTTTATGAATACCTCTGCAGAAAACACCAAAAAAAGAATCGCCATACTTGG
>CALKJP010000024.1 GCA_937995645.1 uncultured Bacteroidia bacterium | reverse complement strand
TGCTGACATACCTAATACCGCAAATATTAAGGATAAATTATCAAACCATGATTTTTTCTTGATTGCAGAAAAAATACCCAACAAAACTCCAAACACCGTAGCAAATGCTATGGAAGCTAATGCTAATACGGCTGTTTCGGGAAAAGTATCTATAATAATCTCCATTACGGGACGATTTGATTGGTAAGATCTTCGCAGGTAAGGGGTTTTTAATACTAACACTTTGTCGCCAAACGAAACCAGTTTTTGAGCATTGTATTTAGTTGAATCTAAATACAAAAAATGTTCGCTGTTTTTTTCATCATGTATAGAAATAAAAGATAAATCATTTAAATACATGATGTATTGTATAAATAAGGGTTGATCTCGTCCTAAATCTTTATTAATTGCTTTAATGGATTCTTCATCGGCACGCTGCCCCAGCATCATGCGTGCAGGATCTCCTGGAAGAATATTGAATAATAGAAATACAATAGTTATTACTCCAATAAGGACTAATATACCGTAAGCAAATCTTTTTAATATAAATGGTAACACTGAGGGATGTTGGTTTGATTAATTTTTACTTTAAATAATTCTCTTTTACTTCGTTAAAATCTGGTGTATCATTATGATGCCACATTGCAACAACTGTTCCTTGTTTAAGCAATATAATTCCCGGGTTTGAACGAATCATAGTTTTTAAAGTGGTTTCATCTACATTGTAAAAATCTAACATAGATTGTACTTCATGTTTAAAATGGTCAATGGTTTCTGCTGATGAGGCAGTTAATCCAATTATTGAAAAACCATTTTTAAAACATGCTTCGGTAAATTGATTTATTTTTTCAAAGGCTTTTTTATTGGTTTTAGCAAGATTATAACAAATAACCAAAAAAATTGGTTGAGGATCCGTTAATATATCTTCTGTTATATCATTACCATCCGCATCCAAGATATTAAAATCATGTATGGGTGGATGATCGCCTTTTTGTACCAACTTATTTTTTGTTTCCTGCCACACCCATGTTGAATCTTGCCATGGATAATTTGTTTGAGAAAATTCTTTTACTTCACCCGTTTGTGTATTTTTATACACTAAGGTAATTTCATAAATATCTTTTTTTGCACCCTCAGGCAGGGTCATCTGCTCTTTAATATTTTTACCTACTGCATAAGGTCTAAAATCTTTAACAGGTAAATGATTAATACAGTAGTAGCTCAAATAACCTGCTCCTAAAGTAGTAATCATAATCAAAGCCCAATCAACTGCTTTAGAGTTGAAAACTGATTTTACTTTATTGCGATATAAGAAAATTATCAGAATAAAAACAAGCAATACAATATCTTTGGTAAACGATTCCCACGGTGTTAATTTAATGGCATCGCCAAAACAGCCACAGTCGGTAACTTTATTGTAATAGGCTGAATAAAAAGTTAAGAAGGTAAAAAAGATTATCATTATTAATAATGCCCAAGATACAAGTACCATTTGCAAACCAAACAATACAGCTACACCAAGTACAACTTCTGAAACACTTATAAATACTGAAATTACCAATGAAAACGGATTCATCCATTCCATTCCGAAAACTTGCCAGTATTCATCTAATTTGTAAGAAAAACCAATAGGGTCGTTTGCCTTAATTAATCCTGATACAATAAAAAGTATCCCTACAAGAATTCTCGAAATAGTTACAATCATCTTCATTTTGATTTTCTTTTAGTTGATTGATTTTGCTTCTTCTAATTTTATTAATGCAAAAACTGCGTAATTAATCATATCCAAATAATTGGCATCAATTCCTTCCGAAATCAATGTTTTTCCTTTATTATCTTCAATTTGTTTGGTACGCAAAATTTTCATTAAAATTAAATCGGTTAATGAACTTATGCGCATTTCTCTCCATGCCTCATCGTAATCATGGTTTTTATTTTCCATTAATGATTTAGCTTCTTTCCAGTATTTATCATAGTATTGCTCACATTGCACAGGATCCATTTCCACACTATCGCCCACTCCTAATTCCAGTTGAATTAAACCAATTATAGCATAATTAACAATACCGATATATTCACTTTTTATACCTTCATTTACCTTTTGAGTTCCTTTATCTTCAATACTTCTGATACGTTGTGCTTTTATAAAAATTTGGTCGGTAATTGAACTGGTGCGTAAAATTCGCCATGCTGTTCCATAGTCGTGCATTTTCTTTAAAAATATATCTTTACAAACCTTTATGGCGGCATCGTATTGAGCCGAAGTTTTATTACTCATATAAAATTAAAACAAATGAGCGCTAAAGATAATTTTTTTTATACAAAATATACCATGAATTGTGGCGGAAGACTTATTTCTTTCGACAAAGCCCTTATAATGGGTATTATAAACCTTACTCCCGACTCTTTTTACGATAAAAGCCGCAAGAATTCAGAAATATCTGCATTAAAACAAGCTGAAAAAATGCTTGCAGATGGCGCAGATATATTGGACTTAGGAGCAGTATCTACACGCCCGGGCTCTGCCGAAATTAGCATAGATGAAGAACTAAACCGCCTTTTGCCGAGCTTAAAAAGTATTCGAAAATCTTTCCCTGAAAGTATTATTTCGGTTGATACCTGGCGTACTGAAGTAGCAAAAGCTGCTGTAAACGAAGGGGCAGATGTAATTAACGATATTTCAGGCGGCACGATGGATGCCGATATGTTTGAAACTATTGCACAATTGAAAGTTCCATACATATTGATGCACATACAAGGAACACCGCAAACCATGCAACAAAATCCAACTTATATTGATGTAGTAAATGAAGTTATAGACTTTTTAGCAGAACGCATTCAAAAATTACGCTTACTGGGAGTTTCAGATATTATAGTTGATCCCGGTTTTGGATTTGGTAAAACATTGCAACACAACTATACTTTATTAAAACATTTAGAACAATTTAAAATACTTGATTGTCCAATTCTGGTTGGTATTTCACGAAAATCGATGATTACTAAAACTTTAAATATTTCAGCCGAAGAAGCCTTAAACGGAACAACTGTTTTAAATACTATATCCCTGTTGAAAGGAGCTAAAATTTTACGCGTACACGATGTAAAAGAAGCGGTTGAAGCGGTTAAGTTAACAAGTTTGATTGAATAGGCGTTAGTCTTTAGGCATAAGGTATTAGTTGATTTGATAATTTAAAGAATGGATGATTAGTAATTTAGAGAAAGAACCATTCGCCATTAGTTATTTTGACGATTTAAAGAATTTTAGAATTTAGAATTTTTCAATTTGAAATCTGCAATTTTTCAATTCAAAAAACAAATAATCACTATAAATATCAATGAATTTCTTTCAATTTCAATATTTACATAACTTTAACACCTTAATTATTTAAAACTATTATTCACACAAAATGAAAAAAGCCATCATCAAAACCGAAAAAGGATACATGAAGGTAGAATTTTATCATAACGATGCTCCTAAAACCGTTGCCAATTTTATCAAATTAAGCGAATCGGGATTTTATAACGGATTAACATTTCACCGCGTTATTCCCAATTTTGTAATACAAGGAGGATGCCCTAACGGTACAGGCTCCGGAGGCCCCGGATATACAATTGATTGTGAATTAACAGGCGATAATCAATATCATGACAGAGGCGTATTATCTATGGCTCATGCAGGAAGAAATACCGGTGGTTCTCAATTTTTTATTTGCCACAACCGCAGTAATACCAAGCATTTAGACCGCAAGCACACTTGTTTTGGAAAAGTAGAGGAAGGACTAGATGTAATAGACGATATTCGTCAGGGAGATAAAATTTTGAGTATTGAAATTATTGAAGAATAAAATTAAAATGGATAAAGCGGCACAAGGCCACTTTATCCATTAAATTTTTACAAGCCTGTAAGCCGGGTTCTGTTTCCACCCTTAGGCGGACTTCTATCATTTATCTGGTTCCGACATCGCTGCCGGAATCTATCAGCCTACCCGTAATGGCGTCCTGGTAAACAAGAACAGAAACGAGCAGCTTCTAAACCATTACCTATTTGGCCTTTCAACTCACAGGGTTTGCCCAAAGCTATGTTACCATAACAGCGCGTGAGCTCTTACCTCGCGTTTTCACCCTTATCCACCAAAGGCGGACGGTATATTTTCTGTGGCACTTTCCGTCATCAAATTGTTACCGCATTGATGCCTTCCCGTTAGGAAGTGTGATGCTCTGTGTTGCCCGGACTTTCCTCCCCTTGTATTGCAAAGAGGCGATAGAACAGCTTGTAAAGGACTTATATACTAAGTGCAAATTTAGTAAATTTTACTTGAAATTTTTATAAAAAATGTGCTAGTATTCTGTTAAACTAATTTACCACTACCTTTTTAATCTCTCTAAAGCCATTAGAGCCTGTTACGCTTACATAATAAACACCCTTGCTGTATGCCGTTAAATCTATTTGATGATTTACTGAATTATTAATTTGCTGAGCTAATAATTGCTTACCATATACATCCATTACATTTAATTGCAATGGCTCCTGTTCGTTTAATGTTTGAACATAGATAGAAAAAATGCCTGTATTGGGGTTGGGGTAAAGAATAATTTTATTTTGAGCTATCTTGTTAAATGATTGTTCTTTTCTTAAATTAAAAATAGCATTTACCTCTTTTGATAATTTTATAAATGCAACAGTATCTTTTTTATTTATGTAATCAACATAAGCCTTATCTAACATTTCTATTGTAAGTCCTCTTTCTTCTAATGTGGTTATAATTAATTTATCTGTTTCTGAGAGATATTCTACATCAACATTTTCGTCTTGATTATTATTATTGTTGTTATTATTTACCTTATTGGGTGAACAATGGTTAATTTTTGCGGTAAACTCTGCTCCGGATTCTATGGTTACCTCTCCTGTAAATACAATTTCTTCGCCTGCAATAAAAGTATATTCTGAACCTGATTTTATATTTAATGGCTCAGTTGTTGAACTTATAATTTTATTCTCTGCTTTTACTTCTTTATAATTATTAGGCTGATAAATATTGTGTGGCCAATAATTGCCTTTTAATTCTGTTAAATTATTTCGGTAACAATTTATCCTATTGCCACCCATGGCTATTATTCCAAAATTGTTATTATTATTTAGCGCATTTCTTACATCACTTGAAAAGAAAAACAAATGACGTAATGAACCAATAAATACATTTTCCTTTAAGGCTTCGTTATTATCAGGACATCCGTTTAAAACATCCTCTCCACCAGACAAAACGCCATATACCTTAAATTCCTCATTATAGAATGGAGAGCCTGATGAACCGCCATACAAAACACCCTCTTCTAAATCGGCTTTAAACCAACCAACCTGAAAGGATTCTAATACACCCTCTCTTAATGTAGCAACCTTTTTGGGAGAGCCTTTGGGATTACTTATGTTATAATGTTTTTCATTAGAACTAATATCGATTTGGCTTTCGGCTGTCCAACCCGCATAATACACATTAAAATGTGGTGGCAAATCAACATTAGCTTTAAGCAAGGCTATATCGCCAACTAAACTTTCTTCTATTAGTTCTAAGCTTGCGTTAACGTAAAATTTGTCATA
>CALKJP010000023.1 GCA_937995645.1 uncultured Bacteroidia bacterium | reverse complement strand
TTTAAATGATGAGCAAATGCAACCAAACACCTGCCTCCATTACCACACATAGAGCTTGGTTTACCATCTGAATTATAATACACCATTTCAAAATCATACCCTTTTTTATTTTCCAATAGTATCAATCCATCGGCTCCAATTCCAAATTTTCGGTCGCATAAAAAAGATACTAAATGTGTATTTTCAACAGGAAATTTATTTTTACGATTATCAATAATGATAAAATCATTACCTGTTCCCTGATATTTATAAAACTTAATTTGCATTCGATTTTTTTTCAATTAATAGCAATAAATCCGGATTATTTGCAATTTCGTATGGTTTAAATTCAGAAGTTTTTTCTAAGGCATAAACCTTTCCATTTGCCTTAAAATAAAAATTATCTTTCCATCGGTAAATACTGCCCTTCTCAATATATTCTATACCATACACCACCAGTTTGTTTTTGCTAAATTTATATCCTCTGTAGTTTAATGGCGATTTCCAGTATTCCACCTGATAAAACTGGTTAATAGCAGGCTCTTTAATATTGGCAGCTAATTTGGCAAGAGAATCACCTAAGTTGGTTTTAATTGTATCTAAATTAATAATCATCAACATTTCAGAAAAAATCAATTCATCTTTTCTAACAATAATTTCTTCTTCTTCTTCGGTTGATGTTTTTAAAAGCTGGTTATTTAAACTTTTTATTGTTGTATCACCTTCCGGCTGTTTTACACCTTCAAGTTCTTTGTCTTTGGAGTTTTCATCGTTTTTAAGATACTTAATAACTACCTGCGATAGCGCTTTTTCTTTTTTCTCTTTATTTTCAATTATTTTAAACTCCTTTTTAAATTCGTCTTCCTTTTCTTTTACAGGTTGGTTAAATACATAAATATTTTTTACACTTCCTCCTAATGAAAAATAAACTATTAAGCCGCCAAGTATAATACCCAGAAAAAATCCTACCGAAATTAATAATATTTTATAATGCTTACCCATAAAAAACTTAATGCAAATGTAATTTTTTGTTGATAATAAATATATCGAATTAAAAGCTCTTAATAAGATTTTATTCACGTTTATATTTTCATAATATTTTATTGAATTAGAGCTTAACAATAATTAACATGACAGATTGTAACATACGCAAATACTTTGGCGTTATTTTTGATGTTTTTTAAGTAAATTTTAAATTTAATACAGTTATGAAAAGCAGACAAATTTTATATTCCATTTTAATTGCCGCAGTAGTTTCATGCGGTAGTTTGTTTATATACAATAAATATTTCAATAATAAAGAAACCGTTTATTTATCAAGTCCGGTAAGTTCTACCCCCGTAGCTTTGGCTAATTATACAGGTCCGGCTTATATGCCAAGCGATTTTGTAGAAGCCGCTGAAAAAACCGTTAATTCGGTAGTAAACATTAAAAGTATATATGAAAGTATGGGTAATCAATTATACTACGACCCATTCCATTTCTTTTTTGGAGATAGTCCATATAATCGTCCTCAACAGCAAATGGCTACCGGATCGGGTGTTATATTAACTGAAGACGGATACATAGTTACCAATAATCATGTTATTAAAGGAGCTCAAAAAATAGAAGTTACTTTAAATAATAAAGAAACCTACGAAGCCAAAGTTGTAGGCATGGATCCGGGTACAGATTTAGCCTTATTAAAAATTGAAGCCGAAAAATTACCTTTTATTCGCTATGGAAATTCAGATGAGGTAAAAGTTGGTGAATGGGTATTAGCAGTTGGAAATCCATTTAATTTAACCTCAACAGTTACCGCAGGTATTGTAAGTGCTAAGGCACGAAACATAAATATAATTGGAGGAGATCCAAGAAATGGACAAATTCCCATTGAATCATTTATTCAAACTGATGCTGCTGTTAATCCGGGTAATAGCGGAGGTGCTCTGGTAAACACTCGCGGAGAACTAATAGGAATTAATACAGCAATAGCTTCAAATACAGGTTCATATACAGGATATTCGTTTGCCATACCTGTAAACATTGTACAAAAAGTAGTTACCGATTTAGCTGAATTTGGTGAAGTTCAAAGAGCTTTACTGGGTGTATCTATAAGAGATATTGATAGTAAACTTGCTAAAGAAAAAAACCTAAAAGAATTAAGTGGAGTGTATGTTGCAGGTACTTTTGAAAATGGTTCTGCAGAAGAAGCAGGAATAAAAGAAGGTGATGTTATAATTAAAATAAATAATGTTATCGTTAATAGCATTCCACAATTACAAGAACAAGTTAGCAGGTACCGCCCGGGTGACAAAATTGCAGTTGAAATATTACGTAACGGAACAATTAAAACATTGCCAGTAGTATTAAAAAATAAAAAAGGGAACACCGAAATTGTAAAACGCTCAGAAATCATTAAAGAAAGTGTTTCGAGCTTAGGAGCTACTTTTGAAGCTCTTGCAGAAGAAGAAAAAGAACGTCTTAAAATTAAAGGAGGCGCAAAAATTATTTCATTAAGCAGCGGTAAATTAAGAAGTGCAGGAATAAAAGAAGGTTTTATTATTACAAAAATTGACAAAAAAGAAATTAAATCACCCGAAGATATTGAATCTGCCCTATACAACAAAAAAGGCGGAGTGTTGATAGAAGGAGTATATCCGAATGGCATGCGAGCTTACTATGGTTTCGGCATGTAAATTAATTGGTTAATGGTTTAAGAGGGGTAAAATGCGGTTCAATCCCGTTTTACCTCTTTTTTATCTAAATTGTTAAAAAACCTTCAAATTATACACAATTTTAACATTGATTTGTAAGTTAAAATCAAGTACATTTGCAAACTCGAAAAAAGATTAATTATTAATATTAACTAAATATAGAAAGGAAACGATGAGACAGCTTAAAATAACAAAATCTATTACAAATCGTGAAAGTGCCTCTTTAGATAAGTACCTTCAAGAAATTGGCAGAGAAAGCCTTATAACTGCCGAAGAAGAAGTTGAATTAGCTAAACGAATAAAAAAAGGCGATCAAAAAGCATTAGAAAGATTAACAAAAGCCAACCTTCGTTTCGTTGTATCTGTGTCCAAACAATATCAAAACCAAGGTTTAAGCTTACCCGACTTGATAAACGAAGGGAACTTAGGTTTGATTAAAGCTGCTCAGCGTTTTGATGAAACAAGAGGGTTTAAATTTATTTCGTATGCCGTTTGGTGGATTCGTCAATCAATTCTTCAGGCATTAGCTGAACAATCTCGTATAGTTCGTTTACCATTAAATCAGGTAGGTTCATTAAATAAAATAAACAAAGCATTCTCCAAATTAGAACAAGAATTTGAAAGAGAACCAACCGCAGAAGAATTAGCCGGTATTTTAGATTTGCCGGAAGATAAAATTGCCGATACTATGAAGGTATCCGGTCGTCACGTATCAATGGACGCTCCATTATTACAAGGTGAAGAAAGCAGTTTATATGATGTATTACCTAATAACGATTCTCCCAGAGCTGATAGCGAATTAATTAACGAATCATTACAAAAGGAAATTGAGCGTTCATTAGCAACATTAACCGAAAGAGAAAGAGATGTAATCAAATTATTTTTCGGAATTGGAATGAATCACGGACTAACTCTGGAAGAAATTGGAGCAAAATTTGACTTAACCCGCGAGCGAGTTCGACAAATAAAAGAAAAAGCTATAAGAAGATTAAGACATACATCGCGCAGTAAACTGTTGAAAGCTTACTTAGGATAAGATAAATAATTTAAAGAGCTACCATTACAAAATATGGTAGCTCTTTGCTTTTTATTAATAAACTATCAAACCAAAACCAATTAATTAAGCAAAAACCAAAATGGAAACGGGAACAATGAGCAAACCGGCAAACAGCTTTGAAGCCGAGTTATCTGTTTGGATTGAACAGGAAAAGGCAGCTATTGAACTGATAAAGTACATAGGTCAGTTCTGGTACGAAAAATCAGTTGAACTGGTTCTTTTCAGAAATCAATTAATAGACAGAAGTGTGAGTGAAATTTTAGGATTTCATAACTACTCCAATAGTGTGGTTAAAAAGCCTATTACAATTAATGATACACTTTCTTTAACAAAAGAATTAGCTAAGCTAAACTTAGCCCCCGCCAGAATTGATATTGGTAAATTAGCTTACGAATGGAATCAGGAAAAGGCAAACTTCGCCACACAAGCGGATTTTTTAAAAAATAAATTAGCTGACTTTATTGGCGAAGACAAGAAGAAAATTACTCCTAAGGATGTTATTTTATATGGATTTGGCCGCATTGGTCGCCTTGCTGCCAGAGAATTAATAGCACAGGCCGGCAAAGGAGAACAATTACGATTACGCGCTATTGTTACACGCGATAAAAAACCGGAAGACATTATTAAACGTGCTAATTTATTAAGAATGGATTCTGTTCATGGCCCATTCCCCGGAACAATTATTGAAGATATAGAAAATCAAACCTTAATTATTAATGGACACACCGTTAAGATGATTTCTGCCAATAATCCGGAAGATATTGATTATACAGTTTATGGAATTAATAATGCTTTATTAATTGACAATACCGGTGTTTTCAGAGATGAAGAAGAATTATCCCGTCATTTAAAATCAAAAGGAGTTGATAAAGTATTATTAACTGCTCCGGCTAAAGGAGATGTACCTAATATTGTTCATGGTGTAAATCATAACAGTGCCGATATTGATAGTACGCGAATTTGGTCTGCCGCAAGCTGTACTACTAATGCCATAGTGCCCCCATTATTTGTAATGGAAAATAAAATAGGTATTGAAAAAGGACATATCGAAACCATTCACTCTTACACTAACGACCAAAACCTTTTGGATAATTATCACAAAAAATACCGCAGAGGACGTTCAGCGGCATTAAATATGGTAATTACAGAAACAGGAGCTGAAAGTGCTATTAAAAAAACAATTCCTCAGTTAAGCGGTAAAATTACCGCTAACTCAGTGCGTGTTCCAACACCAAATGTTTCATTAGCTATTATCAATATTTCATTAAAACGTCCAACCACTAAAGAAGAAGTTAATGAGTTAATGAAAGATGCTGCATTAAATGGCGAATTAGTAGAGCAGATTCAATACTCTACTTTTGATGATTTGGTATCTACCGATGTAATTGGCAATCCATGCCCTTCTGTATTCGACAGTCAGGCAACGCAGGTTTCTGCTGATGGAAAAACTGCAATTCTTTATGTTTGGTACGATAATGAATATGGCTATACCCGTCAGGTAATACGTTTATCTAAACACATTTCTAAAGTAAGAAGATTAACGTATTATTAATTGATAATAGTACCGACTAATTGAAATTGATTGCAATTTGTTGAGATAGATTTTTAAGATTAAAATAAAAAGAACCGGCTATTATGACATTCAGTAAAAATTACCTGAATAAAATTTTAGTCGGTTCTTTTTTTATTATCTCCTGCACTCAGGATATTTCCCCTAAAAAAGAAGAAATTACAACAAAGATTGATTCTACCGGAATATTGTTAGCAGAAAATGATGAATATGATAGCCTTGCAGCAAACATACCTACATCTTACACCGATATTGAAGCGCATTTAATCAAAATGGGGCTGGTAAATATTCAGGAATTAGAACCAAGTATAAAAGTAGATTTACGCTACAGCACTACTAATAATTTTATGAATGCCGATGTTTATGGCGATTGGGAAAATGCCTATTTGCAACCTGATGTAGCCGAAAAACTGGTATTAGCTCAAATGCTATTAAAAAGCAAATACCCTAATTACAGTTTACTTATTTTAGATGCTGCGCGCCCCGTTAGTGTTCAACAAAAAATGTGGAAAATGCTGGATATGCCTTCGGCCGAAAAAACCAAATATTTATCAAACCCTCAAAATGGCTCCTTGCATAATTTTGGAGCAGCCGTAGATTTAACCATTGTAAATGAAATGAACGAAGAGTTAGATATGGGAACTCCTTATGATTTTTTTGGTGAAGAAGCACATCCTGCGAAAGAAATGCAAATGCTTTTAGAAGGTAAATTAACAGAAGAGCAAATTAATAATCGTAAGTTGTTGCGCGATGTAATGCGTAAAGCCGGCTTTAGTCAATTACCTACCGAATGGTGGCATTTTAACTCCTGCAGCCGCCCGGAAGCCTTACATAAATATCAGATTATTCCATAAAGATTTATTCCGCCCATTCTAATTGTAAACTGCTTAAATGGCGATAAATCCCTTTTTCATTTTTTATTAATTCTTCATGCGAACCCATTTCTGCTACCTCACCTTTATCAATTACCACAATTTTATCAGCAGTTTTTACCGTAGATAAACGATGAGCAATAACAATAGATGTTCTTCCTCTCATTAACTTTTCAAGAGCTTCCTGTACTAATCGTTCTGATTCGGAATCGAGTGAACTTGTTGCTTCATCTAAAATTAAAATTGCAGGGTCTTTTAATACGGCACGAGCAATGGCAATTCGCTGACGCTGCCCACCTGATAATTTAACACCTCGTTCACCAACCAAGGTTTCATATTTGTCGGGAAAACTTTCAATAAACGTATGAGCATTTGCTTTTTTGGCAGCCTCTACAATCTCTTCGAAACTTGCATTAGGCTTACCGTAAGCTATATTTTCTTTAATAGTTCCTCCAAAAAGTAAAACATCCTGAGGCACCACTGCCATTTGGCTTCGCAAATAGGTTAAGGGATAATCTTTTATATTTTTTCCATCAATTTTAATTGCTCCATTTTGCGGTTCGTAAAAACGAAACAATAAGGAAACCAAGGTAGATTTCCCTGCTCCACTTGGACCTACAATGGCTATTTGCTCACCACTTTTAGCACTAAACGAAATATTTTTTAATACCTCAATTTCTTTTCTGGAAGGATAGGCAAATTGAACCGACTCAAAAACCACATTTCCACGTAGTTTCTCTAAATTGATTTCTTGTTTATAAAGCACAACATCTTCGGCTGTTTCATCAATAATTTCGAAAATTCGTTCGGTTGCTCCTATTGCTTTTTGAATGGATGCATATAATTCGGCAATTCCACCAATTGATGCTCCTACAAATACCGAATACAAAACAAATTGAAACATGCTTCCTATGCTTAACTCACCGGCATTTACCATTCTAACACCATACCAAATAACAAATACAATAGCTCCAAAAATGGCCAGAATAATAAACGAAGCAAATGCACCTCTTGCTTTTCCGCCTTTTAAAGCCTGCTGCACAATATCTGCTGTACTTTTTTGGTAACGGGCAATTTCAAACAACTCGTTGGTAAACGCTTTTACATTACTAATTCCTTGTAAAGTTTCTTCCACTATTGTATTGGAATCAGCAATTTTATCTTGAACCGAACGGGAAATTTTACGAATATATCTGCCAAAAATTACGGCAATAATTGCCAGTAATGGCACTACCGAAAGCATTATTAGGGTAAGTTTTACCGATGTAAGTGATAAAAAAGCAATACCGCCAATAATTAAAATAAACTGTCGTAAAAATTCTGCAATGGTAGTGGTGAGAGTATCTTGCAAAAGTGAAATATCTGAAGCCAGACGGCTATTTAACTCCCCTACTCTTCGGTTTACGAAAAATGTCATTGGTAAACATATTAAACGCTCATAGGTGGTGTTTCTTAATGCGGCAAGTGTATTTTCGGTAACATCAACAAATAAGGCCACTCTGAAATATGAAAAAATGGCTTGAGCTGTAAATAAGGCTAATAAGGAAATACCTATTTTATCAATATTTTGAATTAATTCTTCATTGGCTGCATCTACT
>CALKJP010000022.1 GCA_937995645.1 uncultured Bacteroidia bacterium | reverse complement strand
GATTTGTATAGCATAAATCGCTCCAGTTTAAAAGATGCCATTGTACATTTTGGTGGCGGATGTACAGGTGAAATTATTTCGCCCGAAGGCTTAATGCTTACCAATCATCACTGCGGATATAGTCAGATACAAAGCCACAGCTCAGTTGAAAGAGATTATTTAACCAACGGTTTTTGGGCAATGAATAAAAGAGAAGAGCTTCCCAATCCGGGTTTAACGGCTACCATAATTGTTAGAATGGAAGATGTTACAGAACTTGTTTTGAAAGGTATTAAAGATGATATGAGCGAAAAAGTACGCGATTCAATCATCAATATTAATATCAAATATATTGAGAAAGATGCCATAAAGGGCACGCATTACGAAGCTAAAATTCGTCCTTTTTATCATGGTAATGAATATTATATGTTTATTACCGAAACGTTTAAAGATGTGCGTTTGGTAGGTGCGCCTCCTTCATCCATCGGAAAATTTGGCGGTGATACCGATAACTGGATGTGGCCTCGCCATACAGGTGATTTTGCAGTGTTTAGAATTTATGCCGATAAAGACAATAAACCTGCCGAATATTCAAAAGATAATGTGCCATATAAACCCAAACATTTCTTTCCAATTTCATTAAAAGGCGTAAAAGAAAATGATTTTACCATGGTGTACGGATTTCCGGGCAGAACCAACGAATATTTACCATCGTATGCAGTAGATATGATTGTAAACGTATCAAATCCTGCTCGAATTAAAGTGCGCGATGAACGTTTAGCTATTTGGGATACTGATATGAAAAAAAATGATACCATACGCATTCAGTATGCTGCCAAATACGCATCGCTTGCCAATGCATGGAAAAAATGGATAGGAGAGAGCAAGGGAATTAAGCGTTTTAACGGTATTCAAAAGAAAGAGGAATTAGAAAAAGAATTTACCAAACGTATTCAAGCCAATAGTGAATGGAATATTAAGTACGCCGGTCTTTTAGATAAGTTTAAAACAGCTTATAACGAATTAACCTACTACACCATTCCCAACGATTATTTTATTGAAGCCATTATGGGAATTGAATCGTTTACGCTTGCACGCGGTGCAATGCCTTTGTTGGAGCTTAGTTTAATGCAGCCTGTAAATAATGAGGATATTAAAAAGCAGACCGATAAAATGCTTCAGGGGGCAGAAGGTTTCTTTAAAAATTATAATGCCAATACCGATAAAAAAATATATGCTGCCATGATGGAGCTTTACATTCGCAATGTTGATAAAGCATTTTATCCGGCAGTAATTAATGATTTGCAAAAAAAATATAAGTTAGATTTTAATCGCATTGCCGATGAAGTGTATGCCCAATCTATATTTACCGATAAAAAACGATATATGGATTTTTTGGCTTCTTACGATGCAAAAAAATCGAAGAAATTATTATCAGATCCGCTATATGTAATTTTTGAAAGCTTCTGGAAATTATATTTAAATCAAATTGCTCCAAACATTCAGCGTTTAAACATGGAAATTGCATTATTGCAACGCAATTACATGAAAGCCTTGCGCGAAGTAATGCCGGAGAAAAAATATTATCCGGATGCTAATTCAACCTTGCGAGTAGCATACGGAAAGGTTGAAGGCTATGAACCAATGGATGCTGTAAAATATAATTACTTTACCACATTAAATGGAATAATTGAAAAAGAAGACCCGAAAAATGATGAATTTATTGTTCCTGAAAAATTAAAAGAATTGTTTGATAAAAAAGATTTTGGTCAATATGGAATTAATGGATTAATGCCTGTTGCATTTGTTGCTTCCAATCATACTACAGGTGGAAATTCAGGAAGTCCGGTTATAGATGCTGAAGGCAATTTAATAGGAACCAATTTCGACAGGGTGTGGGAAGGTACCATGAGCGATTTAATGTTTGACCCAGACAGATGCAGAAATATTTCAGTTGATGTGCGTTATACCTTGTTTATTATCGACAAGTTTGCAGGAGCAGGTTATTTGCTTAATGAAATGAAAATAGTTAAGTAATAACTATCGCTTCATATTATCAAATTGCAAAGGAATACCAAAATTAGTTTGGCGGCACAGGGCTATTACAGCCTGAAGGTCGTCAATCTGCTTTCCGGTAACTCGTATCTGATCGTCCATTATTTGAGCCTGAACTTTTAGTCCGGAATCTTTTATGGCTTTTACTATTTTTTTGGCATCTTCTTTTCCAATTCCTTGACGAATAGCAATATCTTTTCTAAGCATATTACCGGAAGCGTATTGCTCTTTGCCAAAATCTAAACATAGCGGATCTATTTTTTGTTTAATTAATCGGCTGCGTAAAATATCTTCAACAGCTGTTAAACGCATATCATTTTCTGTAATAATTTGAAGTGTTAAATTCTTTTTGTCTAATTCTATTTGTGTTTTAGAATCTCTAAAATCCCAGCGGGTTACAATTTCTTTTCTTGCAACATTTATTGCATTATCTAAACTTTGTACATCAACTTTACTAACAATATCAAACGAAGCCATAAATTATATTTTTTTTTTAAAATCTAATTCCTATAATACAAATATCATCAACTTGTTCTAATTCACCCTTCCAGTTAATAAATTCTTCGTACAAGGCATTTTTTTGTTTTTGCATGCTTAAATGCTGAATGGATAGAAGAAATTCTTTAAAACGTTTGTATTTATATTTTTTTCCATCTTTTCCGCCAAACTGGTCTTGATAGCCGTCTGTAAATATGTATAAACTATCACCTTTATTTAAAGTAAATGTATGATTGGTAAATTTAGTATGAGTTTGCAGGTGTTGAGCTCCGATTGGTTGTTTATCACCTTTAATTTCTTGCACCGAATATGTTCCATCAGAATTAAGTTTATAAATTAAAACCGGATTATTGGCTCCTGCAAATTGCGTATAACCTGTTTCTAAATCAACGGCTATCATGGCTATATCCATTCCATCGTTAATATCATAATTTTCATTTAAAATTGTACTGAGATTTTCATGTAAATAATCCAATGCTTCAGCCGGTGAATTTACATCAGGTTCTTTGGCGCTTGCATTTAATATATTAATTCCAATTAAACTCATAAATGCTCCCGGAACTCCGTGCCCGGTACAATCTGCCGCGGCAAAAACAAGTAATGGTTTTAAAACATATCCTTTATTCTTATCAAAAAGATTACTTCTTAAATATTTATACCAATAAAAATCGCCACTAACAATATCTCTTGGCATATAACATATAAAACTTTCCGGTAAAAATTCCGAAAACTTTTTTTCATCTGGTAGTATGGCTTGCTGAATTCTTTTTGAATATCTGATACTGTCTGTTATGTCTTTATTTTTTTCTTCAATTAAGATTTTTTGTTTATTAATTTCTTCGGTTCTTTCCTTAACTTGTTTTTCAAGTTCTATATTAATATTTTCAGTTATTTTATTAATTTCTTGCAATTTTTCAAAAGCCAGTTGTTGAGCTTTTTCTTTTTCAAGCTGTATTTCGCGGAATTTGTTTGCCATTGATAATGATAGGAAAACAACCTCTAATCCGGAGCCAAGTTTTAAAGCATTTTCTGTTAAAAATGAATTTGGAATTAAGCTTAAATTATTAAGAATAAAAATACCTACACCAATAATTAAAAGAGTAAATGCAGTAAAGAAATATGGACAAACATGATATTTTTTATTTTTAAGAATAATAATAGTTGTAAAAATAAGTAGTGTAGCTATTAAACTCCCTGCATTAATTAATGGAAATGTTAATTGATATGTATAATCTGAAACAATAGCCATGATAATACAAATAATACCAATAGCGATAAAAAAATTATAAAAATATTTTATTTTAGGTATGCGTTCATAAAGGTTTAAGAAGGTTTTGGTATATAGCATTACAAAAATAAGCGCACCACAAGCACCAAAAAGTAGTGTTTTATTAGCTAACCAAACATTATTGGGGAACAAGAAATGGAAAGTAAATCCTTCTAATGAAAATTGTAATAGAGCGATACAAAATACATAAATAATATAATAGACAAATGATTTTTCTTTAAGTGCGATAAAGAAAAAGAAGTAGATTATGAAAACAAAAAATAGAACTCCAAAATAAATACCATGAAAAAACTGATCACGATAATCGCTGTCTCTGAATGCTTCTTGCTTCCATAATTTTATAGGTAAGTTTATAACTTCTCCGTCACTGCTAAGTTTTAAATAATAAGTATTTACAACATTGGGATAAAGTGTAATTTTAAAAACTGATTTTCGATGCGGTACATCTCTTTTGTAAAATTCTAATCCATCTCCCGATTCTTTTAGCTCATAATTTCCATATTTATCAGGATGATATAATTTTACTTCGTTAGTTATAGGACGTGCTACTTCAAGGTAATAATTTTCAGATTGTTCTGCTATATAGTTTATTCTAAATTTAACCCAATAAGTTTTGTTGGTAAAACCTATATTGAGATTATTTGATTTTATTGGCTGGAATAAATTTTCGTGTGTTCTTATTTGATGAAAATTATATTTATTGTTGGTATCACAAAATATATATGCATCGTTGGCTAAATGTTGAAATTTTTTAAAACTTTCAGGAGTAATAATAATGGTTGTAACTTGGGCGGCATTGATGTTTAAAGCATAAAACATCAAAAAACAAAAAAATATTTGAACAATTTTTTTCATTAAGAACAATTGCTAAAATAAGTAATAAATAAAATATATCGGTACTTTTAAGCAATATTTAATGTAATTAATAGGATTTCATTATAATCTTATATATATTTGTTTATTATTAATACATTTTTTATTTTTTATGAAAACCGGAACAATTAAATTTTTCAATGAAGCTAAAGGTTTTGGCTTTATTAAAGAAGATGGTACAGGACGCGAAGTGTTCGTTCACGTTAGTGGATTATCAGAACCTGTAGCTCAAAACGACAAAGTATCTTTTGATGAGTCAGAAGGTAGAAAAGGCGTTAATGCAATTAATGTAAAGAAAATATAGTAGTACTTACAATTGCTTAAAAGGCGATACATTTTGTATCGCCTTTTTTGTTTAAAAAGCTTCTGAATATTGATTAGTGAGTTTTAGTCATACTCTCAGGTGTGCAAATAATAAAATCAGCCAGGTTTAAATTTTCTTTTTCCAGCTTGCTTAAATTATCTTGTTCAACAGCGGCAATAGTTACTATCTTCAAATCGGGTTTTTCTTGTTTTAAATACCAGTAAATACTTTCAAAATTATTACTATGGTATGAACCATTAAAGTGAATAAAAGTATATTCGTTTTTTAAATTTCTTAAAATAAAATACGACATGGTTGCATCTTTTAAAGCCTGTGCTTTCGGCATATTTGGATTAGCATGTTCCCCCATCATGCTTAGCATGTCTTTATAGCATTTAAGAGTACTGTCGTATTTAAATGGGAGTGGTGCCATCCATTGTTTTTCTTCATCACTAATTTGCATAAGCGCTTCTTCTCCTTGCTTATACAATAAATTGGCATATCTTCGTGGTACGTTTGTAGCAATAAATGGCAATTTATATTTTTTGGCAAATTCAACTAAAGGTTTATAGTCTGTTGAATAATTAGGCCAAAGGCGACATTTTTCTTTAAATTCTTTTTCATCAATTTTGCCAGATACATAATCGCTTAATACTTGCTGATTATCAGTTTCAAACATTTCTGCACCAAGAATTATTTTTTGATTGTATAGGTTAAAAATATCTTTTGTAAGTTCATATTGTAGCCAGTGGTTGATAGGATTGTTATGATATTCGCCAAATAAAATAACATCAGCTTTTGCCGCTTTTTCTAGCATACTTTTATAAGAAACAGTTTTTCCTTTTGCATCAAATATACGATAGGCAATTTTTTGTTTATCAACAATAAATCCTGAAACAACTGCAGCAAGCATTATAATTGTTGATGCTTTAAAAATAATTTTCATAAAGTATTTTGATTTTAATTTTTTAAACTAGTGCAGGGAGCATCCAAGTCAAAACGAATTAAGGTATTTCTGGAGCCTCCTAGTATAAAAGAAGAGTCGGAAATTTTTTCTACTTCATACAGATTATAATCAGCTGTTGAATGTATTTCGTGCCAGTTTTCACTATTAGCAGATTTTAAACGATAAATTATCCATCCCTTACTGCAACTTGCAATGTCAATATCCGGTGCACTTACAATATCCCATACAAAATAAGTAGTGGTATGCTTGATATATTGATTTCCTTTTATTTCATAAATCGCTCCACGACCTCCATTTTTAGCATAAGTGCCTCCGCTAATCATAATTTTACCATCCGCATTTATATAAAGCGCATGAAATAAATCTTTTTTTTCGCTTTTAAGAACAGTTTTCCATGTTTTACCTTCATTTGACGAATAAATTAGTTTAGAACCAAAGGGTGAGAAAACGATAGCATATAACTTATTATCAACAAAATTATATTTAATATCCCAAACCATTTTGCTTTTACGATTATACACCCTTTTCCAGTTTTTACCACCATTTTCTGATTTTAATATAAATCCATTGGGTATTGCTTTTTGTCCGCAAGCTATTTTTGAGTTTCCTCCATTTATATAAATATTTCCCTTTTTATCATTACAGATATTGTATAGCGCTTTGTTTTTATAGTTCATCAATTGCTCTTCTTGCCATTCATTTGTAAAAGTATTAAAGGTATAAATGATTCCTTTATCGCCTATAACCATAACTAAAGAATCATTTATTCGTTCAGATTTTAGAAGGTTAGTAGCATTACCTGTTTCTTTTAATGTTTTTATATTTCCATTGGTATCACATTCGGCAACAATTCCATTTTTACAGGCAAGTATAATACGATTGTCATTAATTGAATAAATATCATAAATTGATGTAGAAGGAATTTCTTTAAAGTCGAAACGATTTATTCGTTGAGCAAACAGATGAATATTTGCTAAACAAATCACTATCAATATATAAAAGACTTTAGACATAAATTTTATAGGGAAGTCAAACTTACTAAATATTGTGCGAATATTAAAAAAACTTTGTGTGCTTTATTATAATCTTTTTTGAGTTTTGTTTATAGATTGAAATATAAGTTTTTTTGGATGGTTCTTAGTTAATTTATACTTTTGCATCGAAACATGTATTTATTAAAAAACATACATCACAATAGCATATTTGCCCATGGGTAGGCTTGCTTGCTATTGTGATAATCATATAGGTCGGGCTTACCATAAGGGTAAGCCCTTTTTCATTAATTTATATTAAAATACAAGATGGATAAGATAAAAATTGCTATTCAAAAATCAGGACGTTTAAATGAAGATTCCATTAAGCTGCTCAAAGAAGCTGGAATAAATTTAAGCAACGGAGTAAATAAGCTTAAAACAGAAGCTGCAAATTTCCCAATGGAAATATTTTTTTTGCGCGATGATGATATTCCGCAATATGTGGAAGATGGTGTAGCGGATATTGGGATTGTTGGCGAAAATGTTTTTTTAGAGAAAAATAAAAAAGTAGCCATTGTTGACCATTTAGGCTTTGGTAAATGCCGTTTATCTATCGCTGTGCCTAAAAATGAGCAATATAGTACGATAAAAGATTTAGAAGGTAAACGTATAGCCACAAGCTATGCGGTAATTCTTTCAGAATATTTAAAAAAACATAAAGTAAATGCAGAAATACATGATATTAGCGGTTCTGTTGAAATAGCACCTGGTATTGGTTTGGCAGATGCTATTTGCGATTTGGTGAGTTCAGGAAGCACGCTTTTTATGAATGGATTAAAAGAAGTAGAAGTAATTCTTAAATCCGAGGCTGTTTTAATTGGAAACAATACTATTTCTGAAGGAAAGAAAGCAATACTCAATAAATTTTTATTCCGAATAAAAGCGGTAAGAAATGCCAAAAACAATAAATACATATTATTAAATGCTCCAAACGAAAAGTTGGATGAAATTTGTAAGATTTTACCGGGTATGAAAAGTCCTACTATTTTGCCTTTGGCCGAAAAAGGCTGGAGCTCGGTACATTCGGTAGTAAATGAAGATGATTTTTGGGAAATTATTGAAAATTTAAAAGCAAATGGTGCACAAGGAATACTTGTTGTCCCAATTGAAAAAATGATTGTTTAAACACTAATTATATGCAAGTAATAATTAACCCTGAAAAAAGTACTTGGAATGAAATTTTAAAACGTCCGGTATTTGATACAAGTTCTTTAGAAGCTACTGTAAAGAACGTTTTAAATGATGTAAAAATTAATGGTGATAAGGCTTTATTAAAATACACCGAACACTTTGATAAAGTAAAGTTATACTCGCTAAAAGTAACAAATACAGAAATAGAAGTTGCTGCAAGTAAACTGGATGAAGCATTAAAATTATCAATAGAAAAAGCCAAACGAAATATTGAAAAATTTCATTTACCACAGTTACAAAAAACAGAAGTTATTGAAACCTCTCAAGGAGTAAAGTGTTGGCGCAAGAGTGTAGGTATAGAAAAAGTTGGATTGTATATTCCGGGAGGTACCGCGCCATTGTTCTCAACCATTTTAATGCTGGCTGTTCCTGCAAAAATTGCAGAATGTAAAGAGATAGTTTTATGTACACCACCACAAAAAGATGGCAGTATTCATCCCGCTATTTTATTTACAGCCCAATTAGTTGGTATTACACAAATTTATAAAATAGGCGGTGTGCAAGCTATTGCAGCAATGGCCTATGGCACTGAAACAATACCGCAGGTATATAAAATTTTCGGGCCGGGTAATCAATATGTAACCTGTGCAAAGCAACTGGTAAGTAACGAAGGCATTGCAATTGACATGCCTGCAGGCCCATCAGAAGTAGCTGTATTGGCAGATAATTCATGTGTACCTCAATTTGTTGCAGCAGATTTACTTTCGCAAGCCGAACATGGAGCTGATAGTCAGGTATTGCTTGTAGCATTAAATGAAGAAATTGTAAATGCCATAAAAGAAGAACTTTATAAGCAATTAGAAATTTTACCACGAAAAGATATTGCTGAAAAAGCACTCGCAAACAGCAAAGCCATTGTAGTAAATAATTATAACACCGCAATGGAAATATTGAATACTTATGCTCCTGAGCATTTAATTATGGCTTGTGAACATACTGATGTTTTAATGGATAAAATAATAAATGCAGGTTCGGTATTTGTAGGTAATTATGCTCCGGAAAGTTTGGGCGATTATGCATCCGGCACCAACCATACCCTGCCTACTAACGGTTATGCAAGAATGTACAGTGGTGTATCAGTTGATAGTTTTGTAAAGAAAATTACATTTCAACAGGTAGATGCAAAAGGAATTAAGTTATTGGGAAATGTAGTAGAAATAATGGCAGAAGCAGAAGGCTTGCATGCGCATAAAAATGCGGTAAGTGTTCGATTGGATTACATTAAAAATAATCGTTTAAACATTGAAGAATGAATCTCGAAAAATTAGTACGTAAAAATATTTGGTCATTAAAGCCTTATTCTTCTGCAAGAGATGAATTTAAAGGAGAAGCAGAGGTGTATCTCGATGCCAATGAAAACCCTTTTAATACTGGCTTAAATCGCTACCCAGACCCATATCAATGGAAAGTGAAAGATAAATTATCAAAATTGAAAAATATTTCCGTAAAAAATATTTTACTCGGAAACGGCAGTGACGAAGTAATTGATTTATTGTACAGAACCTTTTGTAATCCCGGTATTGATAATGTAATGATTTGCCCACCAACCTATGGAATGTATGAAGTATCGGCCAATATTAATGATGTATTGGTTAAAAAAGTTAATCTTACAAGCGATTTTCAGTTAGATATTAAAGCCATTTTAAATGCAACAGATGATAAAACCAAATTAATATTTATTTGTTCGCCCAATAATCCAACTGCTAATAGTATTAATAAAAATGATGTTTTAACATTAATCGAAAAGTTTAAAGGAATTATTGTAGTTGATGAAGCATATATTGATTTTTCTAAAGAGCAAAGTTTTTTGCAATATTTAGAAAAGTATCCCAATTTGGTTATAATGCAAACTTTATCCAAAGCATGGGGCTTGGCTGCTATTCGATTGGGAATTTTATTTGCGCACCATGATATTATTCAAATTATAAATAAAGTAAAACCACCTTATAATGTTAACGAATTAACTCAAAAGGCGGCAATGGAAGCATTGTCAAACGTTCAACAAAAAGAGCAATGGGTTAATGAAATATTACAGGAAAGAAAAAACATGGAGCATCAATTATCAGAAATAAATTGTGTAAAGCAGATCTATCCGAGCAATGCAAATTTTATTTTGGTAAAAGTTACAGATGCTAAAGCCATTTATAATTATTTGGTTGAACAAAAAATTATTGTACGCGACAGAAGCTCTGTTACACTTTGCGAAAATTCTTTACGCATAACAGTTGGAACAAAATGTGAAAATGAAAAATTAATCAAAGCATTAAAATCTTATTCTAAAAAATGAAGAAAAAAGCATTATTTATAGACAGAGATGGAACTATCATCATTGAACCACCCGTTACATTTCAAATTGATAGTTTAGATAAGCTGGAATTTTTACCCGGTGTAATCAGAAATCTTTATAAAATATATACTGAATTAGATTACGATTTGGTAATGGTTACCAATCAAGATGGATTGGGAACTCCCGCTTATCCTCAAAAAAACTTTAATCTTGTTCAAGGAAAAATGATGCAAATTTTATTTAATGAAGGCATACAATTTAAGTCGGTACATGTTGATTGTACTTTTGAATACGAAAATAAACCAACACGCAAACCCGGCACTGCCATGCTGGTAGATTATATGAATGGCGATTACGATTTAGCCAAATCATATGTAATTGGAGATAGAATTACCGATGTAAAACTGGCGCAAAACTTAGGAGCTAAAGCAATTTTAATTCGCAATTATGATAATCCCGAAGGCTGGGAAGATAAAATAGATTTGATTGCCGATAGCTGGGATGAAATTTATGAACATTTAAAATTGCCATCTCGCAGTATTGACCACATGCGTAAAACAAACGAAACAGACGTTTTTGTTCACTTAAATCTTGATGGAAAGGGTAAAGCACAAATGAGTACGGGTTTAGGATTTTTCGACCACATGTTAGAACAAATTGCCCGTCATGGTAACATAGATTTATATGTTGTAACAAAAGGCGATTTACAAATTGATGAACATCATACCATTGAAGATACAGCTATTGCATTAGGCGAAGCCTTTTCAAAAGCATTGGGAGACAAACGAGGAATTGAACGATATGGTTTTTGCCTTCCAATGGATGATTGTCTGGCACAAGTAGCGCTTGATTTTGGAGGCCGCCCTTGGTTAGAATGGCAAGCCGAATTTAAACGCGAGAAAGTAGGCGATATGCCAAGCGAAATGTTTAAACATTTTTTTAAATCATTCAGCGATGCGGCTAAATGTAATTTGAATATTAAAGCCGAAGGCGAAAACGAACATCATAAAATTGAAGCAATTTTTAAAGCCTTTGCAAAGGCCATTAAAATGGCTGTTAAAAGAGATGCAAATAATATGCAACTGCCAAGCACTAAGGGAATGATTTAATGAATATTTTAGGGATTTTTCGTTCAGCTGAAGCAACAGCCGTATTTAAACACAAAGAATTTAATTTGCTTGTAAGTGCGCGAGTATTAATAACACTTGCTTTTTTAGCACAAAACGTAACACTTTATTGGCAAATGTTTGAACTAACAGGCGATGCGCTTTCGCTTGGTCTGATTGGATTATCTGAAGCTATTCCTGCATTGGCCGTTGCTTTATATGCAGGGCATCTGGCAGATACCATGGACAGGAGAAAGTTGTCGGTATTATCCTATTTTGTTTTTTGGCTTTGTTCTTTAGCGCTTCTTTTAGTTTCATATTTTCTTTCAAAAGAGTTTTTAAAAGCACATACTTACATTATTTATGCTATCATTTTTGTAAGTGGATTAGCCAGAGGTTTTTATCGTCCAACCTCATTTGCGTTGCTTACGCAAGTATTGCCACGAAATTTATATGCCAGCGGAGTTGCATGGAACAGTACCTTTTGGCAATCGGCCAGTGTGGGTGGTTCGGCAATAGGGGGCTTAATTATTGGTAGTTTTGGAATATCTTTTAGCTTTTTATTTACTGTTATTTTATCATTTGCCGGTTGGATTTTAATTTCAAATATTTCTCCCAAACCACCAATAGAGAAAAAAGAAAAACAATCGTTGACAGAGAGTCTTTCGGCAGGAATAAAATTTGTATTTAAAAGTCAAATTTTTTTAGGCGCTATGTTATTAGATTTAGTAGCGGTTTTATTTGGAGGTGCAGTAGCATTATTATCAGTTTTTGCTAAGGATATTTTACATGTTGGCGCTTTTGAATTTGGATTATTAAATGCTGCCCCATCTGTAGGAGCAATTATAACCGCTGCATTTTTAGCATACAAACCTCCATTGCGTTATGCAGGTAAAGCATTAATTATTGCTGTTTCCGGATTTGGATTGTGTATGATAGGTTTTGCTTTATCTACGAGCTTTTATCTTTCATTGTTTATGCTGCTATTAAGCGGAATGTTTGATTCTGTAAGTGTAGTAGTGCGTTCATCTATCATGCAATTACTTACTCCTGATGATATGCG
>CALKJP010000021.1 GCA_937995645.1 uncultured Bacteroidia bacterium | reverse complement strand
ACTCTTTAAGCAGATTTTCAAAATCTTGTTTCCTTTCGCGGGCTACAACAATTTGTGTATTATTATCCATGGTAATAATGGATTCGCCACGATGATATTTTTTAATAAAATTCAAGTTAATGAGGTAAGAACGATGGGGACGAAAGAAAAAGTTACGGTTGTTGAGTACATCTTCAAAAACACGCATGGGCTTACTTACTGTTATTTTAGAGCCATCTGCCAATACAACATGCGAATAGGCTCTGTCTGCTTCAAAAAAAACAATTTCATTAAGCTCCACAAACAACATCCCATCGCTCATGGGCAGGGCTATTTTGCGAATATCGTTGCCGCTATAAGCCTGTTTCATCAGGTCTAAGCGTTGCATGATATTTGTGTTGCCTATTTTTTTTCTAACCTTATCTATGGCACTGCTCAGGTTTTGAATTTCTACCGGTTTAACAATATAATCTATAGCCGATACTTCAAAAGCTTTTATGGCGTATTGGCTATATGCTGTTACAAATACAATTTCAAAATTTATTTCTTTAAAAAACGAAATAAGTTCAAACCCGCTGTATTCGGGCATTTCTATATCTAAAAAAACAAGGTCGGGGTTTAATTTATTAATGGCTATTACTGCATCGGGCACATTACTGCATTGTTCAACAATAGTTACATCGGTGCAATACTCCGTTAGCAAAGAGCTAAGGGTTTTTCTTGCTCCTTCTTCATCATCTACAATTATAGCTTTTATCATCTTTTAAAATTCAAATATCAGAAAATCATTACATGTAAATGTTGATGAATTTCCTAAATGTAAAAACGAGTTTCCCAAGCTCAATTTAAGGGTATTTCTATAATAACTTTTGTACCTGTTGAAACATCGTTTTGGTATAAATCCGTAACTTGTATTTTATATTTTCCAAGCGTGAATTTGTTAAAGAGTTCTACTCTTTTATCAGTTGCTTCCGTTGCAAATGATTGATGTGATGTTTTTGTTCGTTGTTTAATTTCTTCCGATAGTTTTCTGCCTACCCCGTTATCTTCAATAATGCATTGCAAATGGTTGTTATACATATTGAATTGGATTTTTAGAAATTTGTTTCCTTTCTTGTGAAGTAATCCGTGCTTAAGTGCATTTTCAATAAAAGGTTGTAACAACATGGCCGGAATTTGAATTGCATATTCATCAATTTGTTTGTCAACCTCAATTGAAAAATTAAAATCTTCTCCAAAACGTAGTTTTTCCAAGTCAAGATAAAGCGATAGTATATCTATTTCCTCTTTTAGTGATATTAATTCTTTGCCGGAAGCATCTAAAATTTTACGCAGCAAGTTGCTAAATTTACTCAAATACAAGTTTGAATTTTTTATATCGTGTTCTAAAATCAGAGCTTGTATAGAATTGATGGCATTATACATAAAATGCGGATTCATTTGCGCTTTAAGTGCTGATAGCTGCGATAGGATAAGTTTTTTTTCAATTTCATTTCGCTTACGTAATTTTTTTATTTGATAACGATAGATTAATACAACTACCAAAATGCTTATTAAGGAACAAAGAGCATAAAACCAAGCTTGTTGCCAAAACGGTTTTTTAACTATAAATGAAATGCTTTTTGTATGGCTTTTTAAATTGTTTTCGTTAACCGAGCGTACTTCAAACATGTAATTACCTGCGGGTAATGAGCTGTAAATAGCAAAAGGATTATTATAGCTTGTTTTTGTCCAAACAGAATCAAAACCTATTAAACGATATTCATAGTAAAAATTTTTTCCGCTGCGGTATGAGAAGGATATAAAATCGAATTTGAGGTTAGAAAAATTGTAATCTAAAATAAAATCTGTTCCGTTAATTGTTGTGGTGTCGTTTACTGAAATTTTTTCGATAAAAAGTGATGGTATTACTTTATTCTCGGGCTCCAAATCTATTGGTATTCGGATAAGTGATTTTTTTGTGCCAATAAACATATCTTTTCCGCATTTTGTAATGGATGTAACGTCTCTGGGATTTATTCCTATATTTAATGAGTATGTTTGGTACTGTTTGTTTTTGGTATCAATTCTGATAAGATTACTATTCGTACATGCCCACACGTAGTTTTCGTCTGCAAATATTGTTTTAGCGGTAATGTCGGGAAAATCGTCAGATTTTAAGTAGCGTTGAATTATTTTTGCATTTTGTATTTCTAATATTCCCTGTGTTTGCGTAGCAGCCCAAACAGAGTTATTATTGCTTGCAAAGGTGTAAACATAAATTTTTTGATTATTCAGCAAAATGGAGTCTATTACTCCGTTACGATAAGTATATAAACCGTTGTTTAATGCAAAATATATTGTACCTGTAGATGTTTCATACACGGCTTTTCTTCCGCCAACAGAAATGATTTTTTCATGTTTAAGAGCTTGGTTATGTATAATATCTTTTGTTGAAAAACGACAAACATATTCGGGATGTACGCAAAAAAAAGTATCGTTTACTAATAATATATCTCTGGCATTGCCATAAGTTAGCGGTATTATATTTTTTTTGGTTTTGATATTGTGTTGTAAAAAATGACCGCGTGATACAAAAATATCTTCATCTTTTAGTGCAATATCTTTTACCGTAATTCCGGCTATTTTATTTGAAAAATCTAATGGGGTAAAGGTGTTGTAAAGGGTATTAAAGGAAAATACCGACCCATCGTAAAAACCAATTAAAACGGTACTGTCGTTTATTGTTGTAAGAGTAGTAATATCAAGTTTTGACTCATCTTGTTTGTTTTTAAAAATACGTGAATTTATTTCCGGTATAAAACAAATACCATTTTGCAAATCTGCAAACAAATAGTTACTTTCATTATCTTGCCAAACAAAACTTATTTTATTGTTTGGAAACAATATTTCAGCATCGGAAGCCCAATCGGATATACCTTTTAATTTAATTGCACCATTTGAAGAACCAATCCACAAGTTTTCTGTTTTATCTTGATAAAATGAATAATAACGGGTGTTTAATAAATTGTCTTTTTTTACAGCCAAGCGTATATTCTTGTTTTCTGTATTTACTTCATAAATGCAATCTATTGTAAGAGCATTGTTTTTCTCCGTTCGCAAAAGATAAAGTTTATCTTTAAAGAGAAAAATACGTTGGTTTAAATACAATTTATTTTTATCGTACGGCAGCAATATTTCGAATTTTTCATTTTTCTCATCAAAATAAAAAAATCCAAGTGGTGGAATTTCTGCCCAAAGCGCTTTTTTAAAATAAATTAGTTCTGTACCATTGCCAATTACATCATGAGTTAAGTTAACGGGATGTTTTTTTAAAACATTACCGTTAATATCTATGTTTTCAATAGTGTTTTTGTCAATCTTCCAATAAGCAGATTTATTATAAAAACAGAAGTGATACTTTCCGGCAAGTGAACTATAATCAGCTACCAATTTTAAAGAATCATTTTTAACAACAAAAATTTGTCCGCTAAAATTGGCGCACCATAAATTACCGGCATCATCAAAATTCAAATAAGATATGCTTCGTGCGTTTTGTTGCGGATGTTTGTATGGCTTATACTCAAAACCATTATACCTATACAAACCGGCATCGCAGCCTATCCAAATGTAGCCTTTTTTATCTTGAATTACTCTATAAACTTCGTTACTGGGAAGCCCGT
>CALKJP010000020.1 GCA_937995645.1 uncultured Bacteroidia bacterium | reverse complement strand
TTCTACATTTTCCTTTACCTTAAGTAAAGCCTAAATTAATTGCTTCCCTTTTTCCAATGCAGCTTTTAATCCTGCTGCATTATTTCCGCCTGCAACTGCATAAAATGCTTGTCCGCCACCACCACCTTGTATTTCCTTAGCCAATTCTTTTACAATATTTCCTGCATGTAGATTTTTTTCTTTCACTAAATTCTCGCTTATCATTACTGATAATTGCGGCTTGCCTTTTATTTCTGTTCCAATTACTAAAAATAAATTATCAATCTCTCCTTTAAGCTGGTAGCATAAATCTTTTACCGCGTCTGCATTATCAAGCGTAACGATTTCTGTAATTACATGTATTCCGTTTTTAATTTCAGCTTTTGCTTTTATTTCTTGTTTCAAAATTTTCACTTTTTCTTTAATAAAGCGTTCAATTTCTTTGTTTAAACGTTGATTTTCTTCCAGTAATTGTTCAACCCCCTTTTTTAAGTCTTTTGCTTTTATCAGTTCTTTAATTTCTTTTAAAAGTTTATCTTGATGGTTAAAATATTTCTCAGCTATGTCTGCGGTTATAGCTTCTATTCTTCTAACTCCTGCTGCAACTGCACTTTCAGAAATTATTTTAAACAATCCTATTTCGCCGGTAGCATTAACATGTGTTCCTCCGCAAAGTTCAATTGAATAGCTGTTGTCTATTGTAACAACCCTAACAATATCTCCATATTTTTCACCGAATAAAGCCATTGCTCCTTTTTTCTTTGCTTCTTCCATTGGAATGTTTTCTATTTCTACTGTATGATTTTCACGGATTTTTTTATTTACTAACCTTTCAATTTTTTCTATTTGTTCTTCGGTAACTTTTGAAAAATGTGAAAAGTCGAAACGTAAATACTCATCGTTTACCAAAGACCCTTTTTGTTCTACGTGTGTTCCTAAAACGGTTCTTAATGCAGCGTGTAGTAAATGGGTAGCAGAGTGATTATTTGCTGTTAGTTTGCGTTTAGTGTTATTTACCACTGCATTAAAATTAGCTGTTATATCCGCAGGTAATTTTTCTGTAATATGTAGTATTACACCGTTTTCTTTTTTGGTGTCAATAATTTCTGTTTTGCTTCCATTACATTCTAAATATCCTGTATCGCCAACTTGTCCGCCACCTTCAGGATAAAATGGTGTTACATCTAATACAAGTTGAAACTGCTCTTTTCCTTTTGTTTTTACTTTTCTGTAACGTACAATTTTGCTTTGAGCATTTGTGAATTTATATCCTATAAACGATGTTTCAACATTGTTTATTAATTCTACCCAGTCATCTGTATCCATGGCAGTAGCAGCACGCGAGCGTTCTTTTTGCACATGCAAATGCTTTTCAAATGCATGCATGTTTACAGAAAGGTTGTTTTCTTTTGCAAGTAATTGAGTTAAATCTATCGGGAATCCGAAAGTATCGTATAATTCAAAAGCAAACTGTCCATCCACTTCTTTGGGCGAAGATTTTAAATAGTCATTAAAGCGGATAATTCCTTTTTCTAAGGTTCTTAGGAATGCTGTTTCTTCTTCCTGAATTACTTTTTTAACTAATTCTTTTTGGGAAATTATTTCAGGGAATGTTCCTCCCATTTTGTGAGCTAAAATATCTACCAGTTCAAATAAGAAAGGTTCTTTAAAATTTATGAAACTAAAGCCATAACGCACCGCTCTTCTTAAAATTCTTCTAATAACATAGCCTGCACCATTGTTAGAGGGGAGTTGACCATCTGCAATAGCAAATGATATTGCTCTGATGTGGTCGGATATTACACGCATGGCAATATCTGTTTTGCTGTCGCCACTTTTATAGGCTATGCCTGATTTATTTTCTAAAAAATGGATGTAGTCTAAAAATACATCGGTATCGTAATTGCTGTTTTTACCTTCAATAGCACGAACCAAGCGCTCAAATCCCATTCCTGTATCTACATGCTGAGAAGGTAATTTTTCTAAGGAACCATCTGCTTTTCGATTAAACTCCATAAATACATTGTTCCAAATTTCAATTACCTGCGGATGGTCATTATTAACTAATGTTGCACCATCAATTTGTTTTCTTTCTTCATCGCTTCTTAAATCAATATGAATTTCAGAACATGGTCCGCATGGGCCAGTGTCGCCCATTTCCCAGAAATTATCTTTTTTGTTTCCACAAAGAATTCGTTTTTCATCAATCCACTTTTTCCATTCATCATAAGCTTCTTGGTCGAATGCTAGTTTTTCTTTTTCATCACCTTCAAAAACTGTAACATATAATCGGCTTTTATCTAATTTATACACTTCAGTTAAGAGTTCCCATGCCCAGGCAATAGCTTCTTTTTTAAAATAATCGCCAAAACTCCAGTTGCCCAGCATTTCAAACATTGTATGATGGTAAGTATCAATTCCTACTTCTTCTAAATCATTATGCTTTCCACTTACACGTAAACATTTTTGTGTGTTGGCTATTCGCTTGTATTTTGCAGGAGCATTTCCTAAAAAAATATCTTTAAACTGATTCATCCCGGCATTGGTAAACATTAAAGTAGGGTCGTTTTTAATTACCAAAGGAGCAGATGGAACAATTGCGTGTTGTTTTGATTTAAAGAAGTCTAGAAATATTTGACGTACTTCGTTTGAATTCATTTTCTAAAATTTATGTTAGATGTTAAAGTTTTGTTTTTGCTATTATATATTGGTTTTTTTGATAAAAATTGTGAAAAAATTAATTTAAAATCTTATATTTTAATAAATAAATCATAAATCTTTATATTTGGCTTTCGCAAAAATAGTTTTTTACCTTACATGTCTAAGATAAAATATCGTTTTAATACAAAATCATTAACTTATGAAAGAGCAAAGTTAACTCCTCGCGAAATAGTTTTGCGAGTTCTTTCATATTTGGCAACGGGATTGGTATTTGCAACGGTTGTTATCGTATTGGCATATCGTTTTTTAGATTCACCGAAAGAAAAACAATTACTTCGTGAGAACGAAAATTTAAAAATTCAATATGAAATTTTAAATAAACGAGTGGAATTACTTGCCCAAGTCTTAGAAGATTTACAACAACGTGATGATAATATATACCGTGTAATTTTTGAAGCAGAACCCATAGCCGATAATATACGAAAAGCAGGTTTTGGAGGGGTAAATCGTTATAAAGAATTGGAAGGGTTTGATAACTCTCGATTAGTTATAGAAGCAACCAAAAAAATTGACCGATTGGCCAAACAAATGTATATTCAGTCAAAATCCTTTGATGAGGTTTTTAACTTGGCTAAAAACAAGGAGATTATGTTGGCTTCTATTCCTGCAATTCAGCCTATTTCTAATAAAGATTTAACACGTTTGGCATCGGGTTTCGGATACCGAACGCATCCTATTTATAAAATTCAGCATTTGCATACCGGGCTCGACTTTACGGCCCCTGTTGGTACTGAAATATATGCAGCTGGCGATGGCACGGTAAAAGAAGTTAATATAGAACCAAGAGGTTATGGTAATCATGTTATTATATCACATGGATTTGGCTATGAAACATTGTATGCACATATGAGCAAATTTGCCGTAAAACCCGGGCAAAAAGTTAAAAGAGGTGAAGTAATCGGCTATGTGGGGAATACAGGTACATCTACGGGACCACATTTACATTACGAAGTAATTAAAAATGGAGAAAAAATAAATCCGATAAATTTTTTCTACAACGATTTATCGCCTGAAGAATATCAAAAAATGATTGAAATTGGTTCACAAGCGGGACAATCGTTTGATTAAGGAGCTTTTATTTTAAATCTTACAAATTCATTGTTTCGAGCAACAGGAGGTCTGTCTGAATATTCTCTCCCGGTACCTATATAATAGGTTCCATTAAAGTCAACTTCATTAGTTACATTATGATAAGGAATAATGTTTGTGTCAAAACCAAATCTATAATAAAAATTATTGCATTTTTTTGTACTCGGCTCATAATTTTTCTTTACAAATAAGTATAGAATTTCATCTCTTGTTGAACAATCAATTTCTGTATTAATATAATAACCGCTTTTTTGTCCCTTTCTAAATACCATTTTAAGAGTATATTTTATATAAAGAGAATCTGAATATTCATTTACAAAGTTAAAACATCCGGTATTATTTACGTTTCTGGGAAAACCTAATGTGTCTTCTGATGCTATTGCGTAGCCATACCAATATGATGAATAGGTTATGTTTGAATTGTCATTGTATGTATAATGATATTCTCGAATGAAATAATTATTATTTGTGTCTAGGTTTGAAATAATTGAATCAAATAAGCAAGGTACTACAAAGATTGATTCTTCTTCTTTACTTAGTGGCTCTGAAGCTTCATTCTTTTTGCAAGATAAAAATTGGAAAGCTATTAAAATTGTAAATAAATACGTTAAATTTTTCATATTTGTATGCTTTTAATATACAAATTTAAGCAAAAAAATTATGTTTAATTTTATCCACTAATAAATTTAATGCCTTACAAAGAACGCGATATTGATAAATTGTATTATACAATTGGCGAGGTAGCTGATTTGTTTAAAGTTAACACCTCGCTTATTCGTTTTTGGGAGAAAGAGTTTGATATCATCAAACCCAAGAAAAACAGCAAAGGTAATCGTTTATTTACCAAAGAGGATATTGATAATTTCTACATTATATTTCATTTGGTTAAGGAGCGAGGTTTTACCTTAGAAGGAGCCAAAAAAAAAATGAAAGAAAACAAGCAGGATACCATTCAAGATATTGAAGTAATTAAATCGCTGCAAAAAATAAAGTCTTTTTTATTGGAGTTAAAAGATAATCTACCAGATTAGTATTATATATCGCTAATTTTGGGTGTTATTAATGATGGAGTTTTGATTTTTCCTAAATATTATTAGAAATGTAACAGTTTTCGTTTGATACATTTTGTTCTTAAAATATTTATTCGTTTTTCTGTACAAAATAATTAAATTCGCAACTTATGAAAATTAACCTTTAAAACAAATCCTCAACATGAAGCTTTTAGTTTGTATTAGTAAAGTCCCTGACACAACCACAAAAATTACCTTTACTGATAATAACACCAAATTTAACGAAACCGGAGTACAATACATTGTAAATCCTTATGATGAATGGTATGCTTTGGTTAGAGCATTAGAGTTAAAAGAAACTATGGGAGGAACAGTTACCATAGTAACCGTTGGTACTGCTGCTGACGAAGCAGTTATACGAAAAGCATTAGCAATAGGTGCAGACGAAGCCGTACGCATTGATGCCAATCCGGATGATGCATTATTCGTTGCACGTCAAATAGCTGCTTATGCCAAAGATAAAGCTTTTGATATAATATTTACAGGTAAAGAAACCATAGATTATAACGGTTCACAAGTAGGAGGAATGATAGCCGAGTTGTTAGATTTACCTTTCATTTCTTTAGCATCAAAACTTGATGTAAACGGTTCTGAAGCCACACTTGAAACCGATATCCCCGGAGGGATGCAGGTAGTTACAGTCAATTTGCCTTTTGTTGTAAGTGCGGCCAAAGGAATGGCAGAAGCCCGTATTCCCAATATGCGCGGAATCATGGCTGCCCGTACTAAGCCATTAACAGTAGTTTCGGCCTTTGACGATAAGCGTTTTACTGCAATAAAATCATACAGTTTACCACCGGAGAAAAAAGGTTGTAAATATATAAGTGCAGATAATCCTGCTGAATTAATAGATTTATTACACAACGAAGCAAAAGTTATTTAGATAAAAAAACAATTAAAAAAATAGATATGTCAGTTTTAGTTTTTGTAGATTCCTCAAGCGGAAAAATAATTAAAGGCGGATTTGAAGCCATAAATTACGCAAAGAAAATTGCCGATGCACAATCAACTACTGTTACAGCATTGGTAGCCGGTAGTTGTGCTAATATTTCTGAATTAGGAGAATATGGTGCAAATAAAGTTTTACATACAGCCAATATAAACATTGCTGATTCTCAAGTTTTAGCAAAATTAGTAGTAAAAGCAGCAGAACAGGAAAATGCATCAGTAATTGTTTTTTCTCACGATTTAGTAGGTCGTGCAGTAGCTCCTAGAGTTGCGGCACGATTAGAAGCAGGTTATGTAGCAGGCGCTTCATCAATTCCTGATACATCATTTGTAATTCGTAGAGCAGTTTTTTCAGGAAAAGCTTTTGCCGATGTTGAAATTAAAACCGAAAAAAAAGTATTATCACTTTATCCCAATACATTTCAGGTTGAAAAAATTGGCGGAAGTGCAGATATTGTTCCTTTTACACCAGAAGTTGGAACTTCACGTGTTATTGTTAAAGAACAAAAACGTAAAGAAGGAGAAATTTCCCTACCGGAAGCAGAAATAGTTGTTTCTGCCGGTCGCGGAATGAAAGGTCCTGAACATTGGGGACCAATTGAAGAATTAGCCAAAGAATTGGGGGCTGCCACAGCATGTTCTCGTCCTGTTGCTGATATTGGCTGGAGACCACATCATGAACATGTTGGGCAAACAGGTATTGCAGTTGCACCAAATTTATATATAGCTGTAGGTATTTCAGGAGCAATACAACATTTGGCAGGAGTTAACAGAAGTAAAGTTATAGTTGTTATTAATAAAGATCCGGAAGCTCCATTCTTTAAAGCCGCCGATTACGGCATAGTAGGTGATGCATTTGAAGTATTACCTAAACTAATTGATGCAGTAAAGAAATTTAAAGCTTCAGCAAATTAATTTTTTTTTTGTAATTTAAAGGTGTTCAAAAAAAGAACACCTTAATCTGTTTTGATTACCGGAGATGAAAAAAATTCAGCTTGAAATCGTTGGTCTTTCCTTCAGTCAAACACAGTCAGGAGCATACGCACTTGTATTAGGAGAGATGAATGGTAAACGCAGATTGCCTATAATTATAGGTGGTTTTGAAGCGCAAGCCATTGCTATTGAAATAGAAAAAATTGTTCCAAGCCGCCCTCTTACACACGATTTATTTAAAAGTTTAGCGCAGGGATTTAATATTGATTTAAAAGAAGTGCTAATCTATAACTTAGTAGAAGGCGTTTTTTATGCACGTATCATTTGCAGCAATGGAGAAAACGAAATAGAAATAGATGCACGAACATCTGATGCCATAGCATTAGCGGTGAGGTTTAATTGTCCGGTTTATACCTTTGAATTTATATTATCACAAGCAGGAGTTATATTAGAAGAGGGTTCGATTACAAAAGAAAGAGAAGAATATGATTTAGAACAAGAATTAGTAACATCTCAATCAGAGGGAGATTATTCATCAAAATCAGACAAAGATTTAAATAAAATGTTACAAGATGCTTTAGATGAGGAAGATTATGAAAAGGCATCTAAAATACGAGATGAATTAAAAAAACGAAGCGGAAACTAATTCACAAATCAGCTTTTATGCAAAATGGTAGGCTGTTTTTTTTCATAATTATTGGGCTGATTACTTCGCTCTTGTTTTCCTGTAAACCTGAAACTCCCAATATTGACGCCTATCTTACGCGTAATTGGGTATTGAAAGGCGACTCCACTCAGTATTTAAAACTAAGCATAAATAATGGCGCAAAACGTTTTGAATATAAATTAAAAAACAAAACCGCATCCGGATTTTGGCAGGTATCCAAAGATTCTACACTAACACTTACCTTTGATTTGCCCGATATTGAATTTAGTATAGATTCATCCATATATGTTGTCAAAGATAACAGGCCGGCAATCATATATTTTAAAGAAGGTAAAGAAATCACACGTATTGAATTAAATGAAATTCAGGCAGAGAGTAAAAAAGAAGTTTTCAAAATCAATTCATTTTCCGAAGTGGAATTAGCGATAAGTTCCGATAAAAATACTTATACATTTTTATATCAACCAACAACAGCACTTCAGCAAAGCTACTTTGGCATTATGTCTGTTTTGCGTGGCATTTTAGGCTTATTTACTTTAGTGTTAATAGCATGGTTTTTTAGTGATAATAAGCGCCGGGTAGATTGGATTTTAGTGGGCAAAGGAATTGGCGTACAAATAATTTTTGCCGTATTGATTTTAAAAGTAGATGTTATTCAATATCTGTTTTCGGTAGTTTCAAGATTTTTTGTAGAAATTTTAAATTTTACCAGAGAAGGTTCCACCTTTGTTTTTGGCGGTTTAGTTGAAAATGTAAACTCTTTCGGATTTATTTTTGCCTTTCAGGTTTTGCCTACCATTATTTTCTTTTCAGCATTAACCAGCTTGCTTTTTTATCTTGGAATTATTCAGAAGATTGTATATGCCTTTGCATGGATAATGAAAAAAACATTACGCATTTCAGGCGCAGAAAGTTTAGCGGCTGCTGGCAATATTTTTCTTGGACAAACAGAAGCGCCACTTTTAATTAAGCCATATATCAGCGGAATGACACGTTCTGAATTAATGTGTTTAATGAGCGGAGGTATGGCAACTATTGCCGGTGGTGTATTAGCAGCATACATTGGTTTTTTAGGGGGCGATGATCCGGCTCAACAATTATTCTTTGCAAAGCATTTGCTGGCGGCATCTGTAATGTCTGCCCCTGCAGCTATTGTAGCAGCAAAAATTCTTGTACCGGAAACCGAACAGATAAATACCAATATGGAAGTATCGCGCGAAAAAATTGGTAGTAATATGCTCGAAGCCATTGCAAATGGAACTACCGAAGGATTAAAATTGGCTGTAAATGTAGGTGCTATGCTTATTGTATTTATCGCCTTTATTGCATTGGCAAATTATTTTATGAAAGATTTAGTAGGCGAGTGGACAGGACTAAACCAAATTATTGCGCAAAAAACAAATGGACAATACAATAATTTATCACTGCAATTTGTATTAGGCTATGGTTTAAAACCCCTTGCATGGCTTATGGGAACTAGCTGGGAAGATTCTGCACTGGTTGGCCAGTTGCTGGGAGAAAAAACTATTTTAAATGAATTTGTAGCCTATGTTTCTTTAGGGAAATTAAAAGCTGCCGGTATTTTTGCTGAACAAAAGTCTATTATTATAGCAACCTATATTTTATGCGGTTTCTCCAACTTTGCTTCAATTGGAATTCAAATCGGAGGAATTGGCGCACTAGCCCCCGATAAACGTTCCATGCTTTCTCAATTAGGCATTAAAGCACTAATTGGCGGAACCTTAGCATCACTTTTTACAGCAGTAATTGTAGGAATGTTGATATAATGTTAAAACATAGTCTTATAAACTAAATATTCTCCATTCAATTTGTCGTAATTTTGAAGTGAATCTTCTTTATTCCCTCAGAATTATGAAACAATACCACGATTTAATGCGCCATGTTTTAGATAATGGTGTAAAAAAAACAGATAGAACCGGAATCGGAACCCTGAGCGTTTTTGGTTATCAGATGCGTTTCAATTTAGAAGAAGGATTCCCTTTGCTTACCACTAAAAAATTACACCTACGATCAATTATTCATGAACTGTTGTGGTTTTTAAAAGGCGATACCAATATAAAATATTTGAAAGATAATGGAGTAAGTATTTGGGATGAATGGGCTGATGAAAATGGAAATTTAGGTCCCGTATATGGTTATCAGTGGAGAAGCTGGCCTACAGCCGATGGCAGACATATTGATCAAATTTCGCAAGTAATAGAGCAACTGAAGAAAAATCCTGACTCACGTAGAATGATAGTAAGCGCTTGGAATGTTGGTGAAATAGAAAATATGAAACTACCTCCCTGTCATGCATTTTTTCAATTTTATGTGGCAGAAGGAAAATTATCATGTCAGCTTTATCAGCGCAGTGCCGATATATTTTTAGGAGTGCCCTTCAATATTGCATCCTATGCACTTTTAACAATGATGGTTGCGCAAGTTTGCGGATTAAAACCAGGTGAATTTATTCATACTTTAGGCGATGCGCACATTTATTCCAATCATATAGAGCAAGTAAATCTTCAGCTTTCGAGAGATTGCAGAAAATTACCAACCATGAAAATTAATCCCGAAGTGAAAAATATTTTCGATTTTAAATACGAAGATTTTACACTTGAAGGCTATGACCCACATCCGCATATAAAAGCACAAGTAGCGGTATAAAATGATTAAAAAAGCATTTTTTATTATAGTCGTTTTAGGCTTAATTAATGTTCAAACATTAATTGCACAAACTTTTACCAGCTATTTTATTGGCGATACAAGCGATGTTCAGGTTACACCACAATGGGGTGTTTGCCTTATGGGAGGTGCAACTGAAAATGATAGTGCAATGGTTTGGTTTTTAAACAAAGCCAATGGTGGTGATGTGCTGGTTTTAAGAGCAAGCGGAACAGATGGATACAATAATTATATGTATTCCGGGTTAGGAGTAAACGTAAATTCTGTTCAAACCATTGTTGTACCATCTGTTCAGGCAGCAAATGAAAATTATGTTAAAACTCAAATCATAAATGCCGAAGCAATTTTTATAGCAGGAGGAAATCAGGCAGATTATCATAATTATTGGAAAAACACAGCCTTAGATACTGCCTTAAATTATTTTATTCAAGTGAAAAAAGGAGTTATTGGCGGCACAAGTGCCGGAATGGCAATATTAGGTGAGTATTATTTTTCTGCTTTAAACGGTACTGTAAACTCAGCTACAGCACTCAGTAATCCCTTTCATTCTAATATTACAATTGGTGTATCAGATTTCATAAAACATCCATTTCTTAAAAATGTAATTACAGATACGCATTATGATAATCCCGACAGAAGAGGAAGACATACCGTTTTTTTAGCTCGATTGCAAAATATGGGAAAAGACACCGTATATGGTATTGCTTGCGATGAATATACAGCCGTATGCATCGATTCTACAAAAATTGCTAAAGTTTATGGAGATTATCCTTCCTATGATGATAATGCTTTTTTTATTCAAATTAATTGTAAGCAGCCTAACATTCCTGAAACAATTTTATCAAATCAATCTTTAACATGGAATAGAGATAGTGCAGCTGTAGTTGTTTGTAAAATTAAAGGTACGCCCACAGGTAATAATACATTTAGTTTAAACGATTGGAAAACAACAAATGGAGGCCAGTGGTTCTATTGGTATGTAACTAATGGCGTATTAAATGAACGTAATGGTTTACAACTCGATTGTAGTCCTTTATCAGTAGAACAAACATTTAAATTAGAACAGATAAATATCTATCCTAATCCGGCAAAAAACATCTTGCATATTCAGCACAATTTTCAAGAAGATACCAACATATATGTATATGATTATATGGGAAAAATAATTTTTTGTTCTAATACAAAAACAATAGACATTTCTGCCTTAAAAACCGGAATTTACTTTGTTCAAATAGAAAATCAAACTTTAAAATTTATTAAAAATTGATTTCCATAATTGTTGCAATTGCCCAAAATAATGCCATTGGTAAAAACAACCAACTGTTATGGCATTTACCTGCTGATATGAAAATTTTCAGAGAAAAAACAACCGGTCATTGTGTGATATCTGGTAGAAAAAACTATGAGTCTATCCCGGAGAAATTTCGGCCACTTCCTAATAGAACCAATATTGTTATTACACGTCAGCACAATTATGCTGCCCCTGGAGCAATTGTTGTTTCATCATTACAGGAAGCTATTGAAAAAGCCAAAGCAACCGGTGATGATGAAATTTTTATTATTGGAGGAGGCGAAATTTACGCACAAGCCATATCAATTGCTGATAAAATCTATTTAACCAAAGTGCATCATTCGTTTGAGGCAGATACTTTTTTCCCTCAATTAAATATGAGTGAATGGGAGATAATTTCATCAAGCGAATTCCCCGCTGACGAAAAAAATAGCTATGCTTTTACTTATATAGAGTTGAAAAGAATAAGCATCAATCATAATTTAAAAATCAAAAACTAAAAAGGTCTTTCATCTTTGTTCTTTTTGTCTTTTGTTTTACTAGCTATATTTTCTGTATCTTAGCATGATAACATTTTTGTTTCAATGATAAAATCATACTTTTCGATATTAGTATTGGCAATATTAATCGTTGTTGCACCATCAATTTCTAAAGCTCAGCAAGCGGTTGGTAAGCCCGCTGCACAAGTTGATGAAAATGCCCCCAAGTCAGTTAAAAAAAGACAAAAACAATTAAATAAAGAAAAAGCCAGAAAAGAAAAAGAACAAAAGAAAAAAGAAGAGGAATTAAGAAAACGCCATATGAAAATTCAAACAAAAGAAACACGTAAACGCATGAAAAATACTAAACGTAAATCCGATAAAGTAAATGATAATAAACGCGATAACTGGTTGATACGAATTTTTAGTAAATAAATTTTTAAATTATGGAACTAAACGACATAAAAACGCTCTTCTACTTTATTGTAGCCATTATATGGTTTGTTGTAAGTATTTACAATAAAAACAGAAAAAGCGAAAAAGAAGAAGTTAAACCTCAAAAGAAGCCTATTCCCAATCTTTTTGAAGAAGTTGTAAAGGATTTTAAAAAGGAAATTAAAGAGCAGCGCTCCCCAGAAGCAGCCCATCAGCCTATGCCACAGGCATTAAAAAAAACAGTTAAGAAGCCTCTAAAAAAGGAAATTCCAGAAGAAGTTTTGGCTGTAGAAAAAAGAAAAGCAGAGCGTGAATTGGCATTGAAAAATTCCAGAAACGAAAAATTTGAAGAACCAGAAAATGAAAGTGATTTCTTAGGTAGGGACTATTTTCAGCACAATGATTTACAGAAAATGGTGATTTTCACAGAAATATTTAAACGTCCCAACTTTTAGTGTAAACTATGTGTGAATTTTATATCAATTAAAATTTGGAACTAAAAAAATTTAATTCATATCTTTACCCACTTTCATTTTGCACAATTATATAATTAAACGAAATATATTTTAATATGATAAACAAGCTACGCCTGCTATTATCAATTTCAGCTTTATTAATTTCGGCAGTAACAATTGCACAGGTTGGTCAAGGTGCACTTAAAGGAAAAGTATTAGATAAAGCAAATGGAGAACCAATTCCATTTGCCAATGTGGTAGTAGAACAAAATGGTGTACAAGCCGGCGGTGCTACAACGGATTTTGATGGAAACTATTTTATCAAGCCTTTAACTCCCGGTAAATATACTGTTAAGGCTTCTTACGTAGGTTATCAGGGCGTGCAAATAGACGGTGTGGTAGTTGGAGATAAAATTGCATTCTTAAATATATCCATGACGCAAGGTATTCAATTAAAAACTTTTGAAAAAGTTGAATACGAAGTTCCATTAATTGATAAAGATAAAACTACAACCGGTGGTACTGTAACACGCGATGAAATTGCAAGAATGCCCGGTCGAACGGCAGAATCGGTAGCTTTAACCGTTGGAGGTATCTTTTCTCAGGATGGTGAGCGTGGTTCTGTGCGTGGTTCAAGAGCAGAAGCTACCGATACGTATATAGACGGTGTTAAAGTTAGAGGTTCTTCAGCAATTCCCAATGCTGCTATTGAGCAAGTATCGGTAATGTTAGGAGGCTTAGAAGCACAATATGGAGATGCCACGGGTGGAGTTATCAGTATTACTACAAGAGGTATTTCCAAAAACTATTTTGGAGGTGTAGAGCTTGTATCGTCACAGTTTACAGATAAATTTGGTTATAACTTATTAGGCTTTAGTGTTGCAGGTCCATTATTAACAAAAAAGGATACCGTTAACCCGGAACTATCAAAGCCCTTAATGGGTTTTTTTATATCAGGTGAATTACGTTCTGAAAAAGATCCTCGTCCTTCAGCTATCGGCTCAATAAAATTAAAAGATAGTGTATTAGAAGAATTAGAAAGAAACCCATTAAGACCCTCAGGTCAAGGATTCGGTACTTTCCAAAATGCTACCTTTGTCAGAGCCGAAGACATTGAGCGTATTCCCTATCGTCAAGATGTTGCACAACATGGCGTTCTTTTGCAAGGAAAAATTGATATTGCAACATCAGCAACCACTAATTTAACAGTTGGAGGTACTTACGATTATGGCTATTCGCGAGACAATGGCTTAGGTGTAGCATACAGAACAGGTCTTGTTTATAACAATACATTATTTAATTCAAAAAGAAATCCGGAAATAAAAAGTACAACATGGAGAACCTATGTACGCTTTACCCAAAAATTAAGCACACAAGAATCAAATTCACAAGAATCAGCATCTTTAATTAAAAATGCTTATTATACCATTCAGGCTGACTATTCAAAAGTGCTTGAAACCGTTCAGGATAAATATCACAAGGATCAAATTTTTAATTATGGATATGTAGGTAAATTTAACAGTACTTATGTACCATCTTATGAATTTGGTATAGATAGCGTAACTGGATTACAAGGTTATATTCAAAACGGATTTAACCAAATTGCATATACATTTACACCAAGCGATATAAATCCATTGTTGTCAAAATACAATGAAAACTACTACTCACTATACACAAACATAGAAGGAAATTACAGAACACCACTAGAAGTTGAAAATGGAGGAGGTTTACTTAATGGCTTACAAAATGGAAGTTTCCGTCAATCAATTTACAGTTTATGGAATAATCCGGGAACACCTTTTAACCGATACTCAAATTTAAATAACTCTCAGTTCCGTGTTCGAGTTACCGGCTCTGCCGATATAAAAAACCATGCCATTCTTGTAGGTTTTGAATATGAACAAAGAGATGACCGTTCATTTATAGTTGCGCCTACAGGTTTATGGTGGATTAACCGCCAGTATGCTAATTTTCATATTCGTGAGTTAGATAAAAATAATCCAATTGTAAACGATGCCGGTACCTACCCCTTAATTAATTACCCGCGTTTAGTTGGCGATGATCAAAAGTTTTTTGATTACAACCTAAGAAAAGCATTAGGATTAGACCCTAGAGGTAACGACTTTATTGATATTGATTCATATGACCCCTCTATATTTAAACTTGATTTCTATAATGCAGACGAGTTATTAAACAACGGTAATAGCTATGTAACTTATTTTGGATACGATCACACCGGAAAAAAATTAAAAAGAAATCCTAGCTTTGATGACTTCTTTACTGCAAAAGATGACTTTGGAAACTTCAAGCGCGAAATTGGAGCATTCCAGCCAATTTATATGGCAGGTTATATACAAGACAAATTTGCCTTTGAAGATTTAATCTTTAACGTTGGGCTTCGTGTTGACCGTTTTGACGCTAACCAAAAAGTACTTAAAGATAAATACTCATTATTTGAAACTAAAAAAGCGGGAGAAGTTGCTCCTAACAGACCAAGTAATATTGGTGAAGATTATGTAGTTTATGTTAGCGACATAGATAATCCTTCAGAAGAAAAAATCATTGGTTATAGAACAGGCTCAAGATGGTTTGATGCAGAAGGTAGAGAAATAACAGACCCTACTATACTTTACACTGCCAGTGGAGCTCCTGCCCCATGGCTATTAGACCCTACTAAACGCAATACATCTACTGATTTAAACTCAAATGCATTTAAAGATTATGACCCACAGGTAATCGTAATGCCTCGTATTTCTTTCTCTTTCCCTATTTCAGATGAAGCCTTATTCTTTGCACATTATGATATCTTAGCAAAACGTCCTAGTGGTTTCTTAAGATTAGATCCAACTGATTATTTATTCTTACAAAGTACAACTAACATTATTAATAACCCTAACTTAAAACCTGAAAAAACAATTGAATATGAGTTAGGTTTCCAACAAAAATTAAATAATACATCATCTTTAAAGCTATCTGCATTTTACCGTGAAATGAGAAACATGATTCAGATAACCTATATTCAGGGTGTTTTCCCTAGAGATTATAGATCGTATGAAAACATTGACTTTGGAACCGTTAAAGGAACAACAATATCATACGATTTGAGAAGAACTAATAATGTTAGCATGCGCATATCCTATACCTTACAGTTTGCTGATGGAACAGGATCTTCTGCTAATCAAGGCGTAAACTTAATTCAGTCAGGCCAGCAAAACTTACGTTTCTTAATTCCATTAGATTTCGACCAACGCCATGCAATTCAAACGGTTGTTGATTACCGTTACGGAAGTGGAAGAGACTATAATGGACCTATGTGGGGTGATAAACAAATATTAGCCAATACTGGATTAAATATTGTATTCTTTGGAGGTTCCGGTGCTCCTTATACAGCTCAAAAGAACATTACTATTGAAGCAGCAGGTGGAGGTAGAGGTTTAGTAAAAGGAGGAATCAACGGTGCTCGTTTACCTTGGATATTTAGAACCGATATTCGTTTAGACAGAGATTTCAACCTTGAATGGGGTGGAAATACAGCTGCTGCTGAAGGAGAAGTATCAAAAGAAAAGAAAAAAGCTCAGCTTAATGTGTACGTGTTATTCCTAAATGCTTTAAATGCTAAAAACGTTATTAATGTTTATCGCGCTACTGGTAACCCTGATGATGATGGATATCTTGCAGCAGCTGAATTTCAGGCAAGTATAGCATCGCAAAACGATCCACAATCTTTTAGAGATTTATATGCAGCTAAAGTTAATAATCCATTTAACTATAGCCTACCTAGAAGGGTTCGTTTAGGATTAATATTAAACTTTTAATTAACGATATTTGTTAGTATAAATATGAAAATGAATAGAACATTAAAGCTAACCTTTCTAACAGCAATTTCAAGTTTACTTGTTAATTCTGTTAACGCAAAAAACAATAATGCAACCCCAAGACCATCCAACTGGCCTCAGGCATCATTATCAGGCTGTACCCCGGCAAAGAGTTCAACCGATTTACAGTTGAATAACGTAAGGGCATTAATACACACCGGAGGAGATATGTGGTGGGATTTAGTACAAACGCCACGATACGAGATACCGAAAGGTTCGGGCAAGCACTCTTTATTTGCGGGAGCGTTATGGTTAGGAGGACAAGACGTAAACGGTCAGTTAAAGTTAGCGGCCATGCGATTTAGAGAAGGGATAGATTATTGGACAGGGCCATTAACGAAGAATTCAGCGGAGACGGATGCGAATACCTGTGCAAAATGGGATCAGCATTTTGTGATAACACGTTCACAAGTAGATGAATTTATCGCATGGTTTAATACAACCATAACCCCTGATCCGGAAGATGACAAAGAATTTCAAGGGTATAAGATACCGGACATCATATTGAATTGGCCTGCCCATGGGGATGTATCGATGGGACAGGACTATTATTTAGCGCCATTTTTTGACAGGAATGCCGATGGAACGTATAATCCCTATGATGGAGATTATCCCTTGTATGATGTGAATAACAGTATAGATTGTAAGACAGATAGGACAGAGCGTTTATATGGAGATCAAACTTTATGGTGGATTTTTAATGATAAAGGGAATGTACATACCGAGTCGGGCGGTTCTCCGATAGGGATGGAGATACATGCGCAGGCATTTGCATTTGCAACGAATGATGAGATTAATAACATGACTTTTTATAATTATCGATTAATCAACCGTTCGACATTTACCTTAACCAATACCTATTTTGGGGTATGGACAGATGCGGATTTAGGATTTTATCAAGACGACTTTGTAGGGTGCGATGTAGGAAGAGGCTTAGGGTATTGTTATAACGGGACAGAAGTAGATGGTACGGGCGGAGTAAATCAATACGGAGTACAGCCACCTGCAATAGGAGTTGATTTTTTTGAGGGGCCTTATCAGGATAACGATGGGATAGATAACGCAGTAGGGATAGGGCAAAATGAAGCCTTAAACGGGATAGGCTATGGAGATGGGATAATAGATAACGAGCGATTTGGGATGAGAAGATTCTTATATTTTAATAATACGGGAGGCGGAGGTAATCAGGCGATGACCGACCCTCAAACAGCAGCAGATTATTATAATTATTTACGTTCATTTTGGAAAGATGGGACGAAGATGGTGTATGGCGGTAGCGGACACATATCCGATCCGAAAGCAGACATAAATAATCCATGCGATTTTATGTTTCCAGCCGATTCCGATCCTTTACATTGGGGAACCCAAGGCAGGCCATCTCCATATTGGAGTGAAGAATCAGAGGGTAATGTTCCCTATGACCGTCGTTTTGTACAATCAGCAGGTCCATTTACCTTACAGCCGGGAGCAGTAAACGATATAACAACGGGTATAGTATGGGCGCGAGCTACCTCAGGCGGTCCATTTGCTTCTGTTGCAAAATTAAGGAGTGTAGATGATAAAGCCCAATCGTTATTTGAGAATTGTTTCCGCGTATTAAACGGTCCTGATGCTCCCAATGTAAAAGTGGTAGAGTTGAACAGAGAATTAATTTTACAGTTATCAAATCCGGCTGGGTCGAATAATTATAATGAACAATATGAAGAGATAGATGCACAGATACCTGAATTTTTCTCGAATGTTACTACCACGTATGTATTAGATCCCTTAACCGGTCAGTATAATCAAGTAATAACAAGAGATACGGTATATAATGATCGTAAATATCGTTTTCAAGGGTATCAGATATTTCAGTTAAAAGACGGGACAGTATCCCCGGAAGAATTATATAATCCGGATAGAGCCCGTTTAGTAGCACAGTGCGATATAAGAGATAGCGTGTCCCAAATAGTAAATTTTGAGTTCAGCGAAGCATTAAATGCCAATATACCACAAGAGATGGTAAACGGAGAGAACAAAGGGATAAGGCATACATTTCGTATTACAGAAGATAAGTTTGCCACAAGCGATAAACGCTTAGTCAATCATAAGACATATTATTATATGGCAATTGCATATGGATTCAATCAATTTAAGAAATATGATCCAAACGATCCTTTACAGTTAGATGGACAGAAGAAGCCATATAAACAAGGTCGTAAGAGTTTAACAGGATCAATTAGAACTTATTCAGGCATCCCTCATATTACCAGTCCCGGAGGATTACAGATAAATTCAGAATATGGCGAAGGTCCTTATATTACCCGCATAGAAGGGACAGGAAACGGAGGCAGAGCTGTAAGTATGACAGAAGAATCGGAGCGAGAAGTTTTTGAGAGAGTAAACGTAGGTAAAGTTACCTATCAAAAAGGGAAAGGGCCTGTAAATATTTATGTGGTAGATCCGTTAGTAGTACCGGATGCAGAATTTGAATTACGATTTAATGTTATCGGGAATGCAATAGATACGGCAAACTGGACATTGAAGAATATAACAACGGGAGAAGAAGTAAAATCAGACAGAACGATACAAGTAGGGAATGAACAAATTATAGCAAAGTGGGGATTATCGGTATTTATATCTCAGGTTAAAAACCCTGGTGCAGAACCTAATGACGGGAACGGATTTATAGAGTCGAGCATTACCTTTGCCGATGCGGGGAAGCGATGGTTAACGGGAGTTAAAGATGCAGACGGAGCCAGTGTAAGGAACTGGATCCGTTCAGGCACCTTTACAGATCCTAACTTGGCAGTGTATAATGATTATACAACGAAAGATCCGAAAGAGGTCTATGAGAAAGTAGTAAACGGTTGGTGGGCGCCATATTCATTGGTTTCTTATCCGCAAGTAGCCAATAGTCAAACCTATAATGCAGATGCTCCGGGCTTAAACGCCTTAACCATCAACTTAGCAAACTTAAATTTAATAAAGAGTGTAGATATAGTAATAAC
>CALKJP010000019.1 GCA_937995645.1 uncultured Bacteroidia bacterium | reverse complement strand
GGCCTGTCTTTCGCGTTCGCTGCGATTTTTAGCATAAGTTATGTATGCTTCTACTTTTGCTTTTTGCTCCGAAGTGGTAATTTTTTCAACCAATTCATGCTCGGGAGCAAGTGTTAAATAACTTACTCCGAAGATAGTGTCAGGTCTTGTTGTAAAAACTTCCACCGCTGCATCATGCCCATTAATTTTAAATTTGAGGCTGGTTCCTTCCGATTTCCCAATCCAGTTTCTTTGTGCTTCTTTTATACTTTCGCTCCAGTCGATAGTATCTAAGCCTTTTAGTAAGCGTTCGGCATAAGCCGTAATGCGAAGGCTCCATTGTTTCATTAATTTACGTTCTACCGGATGGCCACCGCGTTCGCTCACGCCATCTTTTACTTCGTCATTGGCTAATACAGTACCCAAAGCCGGACACCAGTTTACGTAAGCCTCGCTTAAATAAGCTAATCGGTAATTCATTAAAAAATCTGATTGTTCTTTTTCTGAAAGTTCATTCCAGTTTTTTTGAAGATTATAATGAGCCGGATTTTTAATTATTTTTTCAATAAGTGTTTCAATGGCTTCTGCTTTGTCAGTTTCGGGGTTATACCACGAATTAAAAAGCTGAATAAAAATCCACTGTGTCCATTTATAATAGTTGGGATCGCTGGTGCGTACTTCTCTGTCCCAATCGAATGAAAAGCCTATTTTATCTAATTGTTCGCGATAGCGCTTAATATTTTGTTCGGTAGTAATAGCAGGATGCTGACCGGTTTGAATGGCGTATTGCTCGGCAGGTAAACCAAAGCTATCGTAACCCATTGGGTGTAGCACATTAAAACCTTTATGACGTTTATAACGCGCTATAATATCAGAGGCGATATATCCAAGCGGATGCCCAACATGCAAGCCCGCACCCGAAGGGTAGGGAAACATATCCAACACATAATATTTATTTTTATTGCTATTATCTAAAGCTTTGTAAGTTTTGTTTTCTGCCCAATATTGTTGCCATTTTTTTTCTATTTCTCTAAAGTTGTATTCCATAATGCGATGCTATTCTTTTTTTGAGTTGCCGAAGTTACAAAATATCGCGTTATACCTTTTTAACATAGCATAAATCAACAAAAATTTTAAGCCCTAATTTTTTTACTAACTTAGTAGCTTGAAATTAGTATTTAATTAATGGCAAGCGGAACAGAAAAATATACTCGTAGAAGAGCGCAATCATCTTACTTTTCTACTGTAATCAGTATCAGTTTGGTTTTATTTATGCTGGGTACTTTGGGACTTATTGTTTTACATGCTAAAAAGTTATCTGATTATGTAAAAGAAAACATTGGTTTTTCAGTAATCCTGAAAGAAAATGTAAAAGAGGTTGATATTGTGCAGTTGCAAAAAACGCTGGATGCTGCTAACTATGTAAAATCTACCGAATACATCACCAAAGAAAAGGCAGCTGAATCGTTAAAAAATGATTTAGGCGAAGATTTTATTTCATTTTTGGGATATAATCCATTACTGGCATCTATTGAAGTTCGTTTAAAAGCAGATTTCGCAAATAATGACAGCATCGCATGGATTGAGCGCGAATTGTTATCAAACAGCAAAGTGAAAGAAGTGATTTATCAAAAATCACTTATAAGCATGGTAAATGAAAATATAAAAAAAATCAGTTTGGTAATGTTAGCTTTTAGTACCTTATTGCTGATAATTTCTATTGCTTTAATTAATAATACCATTCGACTATCCATATATTCAAAACGTTTTTTGATAAAAAGTATGCAATTGGTAGGAGCTACCAAAGGTTTTATTCGCAGGCCTTTTGTTATAAAGGGCCTTTTACATGGCATTTATGCCGGTATTATATCAGTAGCTTTATTGGTTGGATTATTATATATTGCACAGCGTGAAATACCTGAATTATTATTTTTGCAAGACGAACAATTAATCGCTATCCTATTTGCTTTTGTAATACTGCTGGGAGTATTAATTTCGTGGTTATCTACCTTCTTGGCAGTGAGAAAATATTTACGATTAAAAACAGATGACTTATACTAAATAATTATGTCAAAAATTACAACATCATTTCCTTTTGAGCGCATCAACTTTATAATAATGTTGGTGGGTATTGCAGTTATAGGCCTTGGTTATTTATTAATGGTTGGCGGAGGCTCTGATGACCCAAACGTTTTTTCTGAAGAAATTTTCAGTTTTCGCAGATTAACATTAGCGCCAATTGTTATTCTTATAGGCTTTGCCATAGAAGTAGTAGCCATTTTATATACTCCAAAAAACAAGCAGTAATTTTTCTGCCGATTATTTTTTCTTAAAAATGAGCGTTTTACAGGCTGTTATTATTGCCATTATTGAGGGTTTGACTGAGTTTTTACCCGTGTCATCTACCGGGCACATGATTCTGGCCGATTCATTAATGGATATTCAGGATAAAGAATTTGCCAAAACATTTGAAATAGTTATTCAACTTGGTGCTATTATGGCGGTTTTGCTGCTTTACATCAAGCGTTTTTTCGTAGGGATAAATATTTACACCAAACTTTTCGTTGCATTTTTACCTACAGGAATCATAGGTTTTTTAGCTTATAAAACAATTAAACATTATTTGTTTAATCCTTTTACGGTAAGTGTTTCACTAATTATTGGAGGCGTTATTCTTGTATTGCTTGATAAATGGAGCGAAGAAAAAAAATCAGAATACAAAGATATTGAAGATATATCTTACACCGGAGCATTTAAAATTGGTTTGATTCAATGCCTTTCAATGATACCGGGAGTTTCCAGAGCAGCAGCAACTATTTTTGGAGGGGTTTTATCCGGTTTTGACAGAAAACAAGCTGCAGAATTTAGTTTTCTATTAGCCATACCAACTATGTTTGCAGCATCAGGATATGATTTGTTAAAGGAAAAAGACAATATACATTCAGACGATATTGCAATTTTATTTATAGGAGCTTTGGTAGCATTTATTGTAGCCATTATTGCAGTAAAAGGATTTATTGCTTTTTTAACCAAATACGGATTTAAGCATTTTGGTTATTATCGTATTATTTTGGGAGTTTTATTTCTTATTTTAGCCTATTCCATTGGCTTAGAAATGTAATGTTTATTTTACACATTTACATATTTTCAAATCGAAGAATTAAATAAATGGATTTTGTAAAAGGCGAAGTTTTATTGATAGATAAGCCACTTGGATGGACATCTTTTCGTGTTGTAGATCATATCCGCTGGCATATTCGCAAAAAACTAGGAGTTAAAAAAATTAAAGTAGGTCATGCCGGCACTTTAGACCCATTAGCCTCCGGCTTATTAATAATTTGTACAGGAAAAGAAACTAAACATATAGATACTTATCAGGCGCAGATAAAAGAATATACAGGAACAATTCGATTGGGAGCTACTACACCTTCGTATGATTTGGAAACTGAAATTAATCAAACATTTCCGATTAATCATTTGAACGAGGAATTATTATTAAAAGCAACACAAATTTTAACCGGAGAAATTTTACAACAACCGCCCATCTTTTCAGCTAAAAAAATAGAAGGAGAACGTGCTTACGAAGCAGCACGCAGAGGCGATGATATTAAAATGCCCACACGTAAAGTAACTATCAAAACCTTTGATATAATAAACATCAATTTGCCGGATATAGATTTTAGAATTATTTGCAGTAAAGGGACCTACATACGTTCAATAGCATACGACTATGGTAAAATACTCAATACAGGAGGGCATTTAACAGCATTGCGTAGAACTAAAATTGGTGATTTTTCGGTTGATAATGCTCATTCAATTGAATCAATTATCAATTTAATTCAAAATCACATTTAGTTTACATTAAAAATAATGCTCGATAAAATCGGTTTTAAGCCACTAAAGAAAAATTCAACAGCAATAACCATAACAATTAGCCCCATTATACGCATCATTACTTTATTACCTGTTTCTCCTAATACTTTAGTTATTTTAGCGGCACCTAAAAGTACAACATAAGTTACCCATAGTATAAATATCATTATCGCAATTAGAGTAGCTTTTTCAGAAATATTTTTTGCATCTTCCATTAAAATTATGGAATTAGTAATAGCACCAGGGCCACAAATCATAGGAATTCCAAGCGGAGTAATAGAAATATCACTTACATATTGGCTTACACTTTCGTTATCCATTTTGGTTCGGATTAATCGAGCCTGTAGCATGTCCCATCCCATCATAAAAAATATGATACCACCTACAATCCTAAAGCTATCAACCGTTATGGCAAAAAACTTAAAAATAATTTGCCCTGAAAAAGCAAAAACCAACATGGTTAATAGTGCTGTAATAACGGCTTTTTTAGCAACTCTTTTTTTTTGACGAGCATCTAATGTTGAGGTCATCGTCATAAAAACCGGCATAACACTTAATGGATTAATGATGGTGATAAATGTGGTAAGACAAACTAATGCAAACTGTAAGTTAAAGTCCATATCCTTATATTTTGCTGCAAAAGTATAAATAAAAATACAGCAGCATATTTATTAAAAATTAATTCTATGTAAGTTTGCATTATGGATAAAATATCGGCAGTAATAATAACGTATAACGAAGAAAAAAATATTGCCCGCTGCATAGAATCGGCATTAAAGGTTGCAGATGAAATAATTGTGCTTGATTCTTTTTCAAAGGATGCAACAGCTGATATTTGTTATCGTTATCCTAAAGTGCGTTTTATAGAAAGAGCTTGGGAAGGATATTCTAAAAGTAAAAATTACGCCAATAAACAGGCCTTGTATGATTATATATTATCGCTTGATGCAGATGAGGAAATAACAGACGAGCTGGCGTATGCTATTTTAAAAGAAAAAGAAAATCTTAAAGGAGCATACGCATTTAATCGTTTAACTAATTATTGCGGTTTTTGGATAAAGCACTGTGGCTGGTATCCTGACACCAAAGTACGATTATTTCCAAAAGGAAAAGCATATTGGGAAGGAGATTTTGTGCATGAAGAATTAAAGATTGATAAAGGTTTGTCTGTTAAGTTGTTAAGCGGAAACCTTAATCATTACTCGTATTACACAGAAGATGAACACCGCAAGCGTATTGAAAAATATTCTGATTTGCATGCGCAAAAAATGAAAGCAGATGGCAAAAAGGCGGATTTTATAAAATTGTATTTTAGTCCGCTATTTAAGTTTATTAAAACGTATTTTTTTCAATTAGGCGTAATGGATGGTTATCCGGGTTTTATCATATCTGTTTTATCAGCAAAAGCGGTATATTTGAAGTATAAAAAACTGAAAGCAATCACATAATGATTGTACCTAAACACATAATTATTTCTCGTACCGATAGTATTGGCGATGTGGTATTAACATTACCTGTTGCAGCGGTGTTAAAAAATTATTTTCCCCAAACAAAAATTACTTTTTTAGCTCAAAAATATACCGAACCGGTTATTCGATGTTCATCCGATATTGATGATGTTTTGTGCTGGGATGAATTAAAAAATAAAAATGATGTTGTAACATTATTTAAAGAACTAAATGCCGATGTAATTATTCATGTTTTTCCTAATAAAGAAATTGCAGCTATTGCCAAAAAAGCAAAAATTAAATATCGTATTGCTACTGCCAGAAGATGGTACAATTTAATTTATTGTAATAAATTATTGAATTATACTCGTAAAAATTCTGATTTACATGAAGCACAGCTAAATATAAAAATGCTTAAACCTTTGGGGATAGAGCTTTTACCAACAATAGACGAACTGATAAATTGTATTCATATAAAATCAAAAGAAATACTAAGCTATCCGGAAGCCTTTAAATTAATTGATAACAATAAATTTAATTTAATACTACATCCCTGTTCAAAGGGAAGTGCACGCGAATGGGGGTTCGATAATTTTAATCGGTTAATTGAAATTTTACCGGAAGAGAAGTTTAACATTTTCATTAGCGGAACTACTGATGATAAAAAGAAATTTTCCGGTAAAATAAATACACAAAAAAGTAATGTCCACGATATAAGCGGTCAGCTAAATTTAAATGAATTTATCAGTTTTATAGACCATTGCGATGGCTTATTGGCAGCAAGTACAGGTCCTTTACACATAGCTGCTATGCTTGGCAAGCATGCATTGGGAATTTATGCGCCAATACGTCCGATACATCCCGGCAGATGGGCCCCTATCGGTAAAAAAACAAAAGTGTTTGTATTGAACAAGGATTGTAATGATTGCAGAAAATTGCAAAATTGTGCTTGTATAAAAGCTATTGAGGCTAATGAAGTGGCTTGTTATTTAAAAGCAATCGCTAATTGCTAAATACTCTTTTTACCCAGCGAGGCAAAATAATTGCACCAATAAATAAATAAGGATAATAAGATATTAATCGCCATAAAAGTCCTAAAGCAGCATCTAACCCTGGAGGAGTGAAATCTTTTAAAAATCCGGAAAATGCAATTTCTGCAATGCCGCTACCTCCGGGAGTAGGGCTTACTAACATTACAATCCACATTACTAACTGGCGTGCATAAATCAATAAATTATCAGCCCATGAAAAACCATTGCCAGCTGCAGCAAAAGCCAATATTAAAAAATTAACCACCCAGTATCGTGCTGTCCACGAAAGTGATGTGGCAACAAAGGCTTTTATCCAGTGCGAAAACGGTTTAGTACGTATTTCTTTTGATGCATCTACCAGTTCCTGACCGGTTTGTGCGGCATTAATTCTCCATTTGCGTAAAAAAGGCAGTTTGAACAACCATAGTAAAATCCATTTAAAACCACGAGGTTTAAATACCAATGCGTAAAATATAATCACAACGTAAATTAATATTATAATGTAGCTTAAAAAGAACATCCCTTTAGTGTTCAGTTCCATCCCCATTAAATTCATACTTAAGCTAAGAGGAAACAAATCGGTAGAACCAACAACGATAAATAATAAAGGGACCATTATTACAAAAAACAATTCGTCCATTAGTGCAGTTATTAAAACAATAGCAGAGCTTTTACCTAAATTTATACCTTCTTTATTTATGATAAACATGGCAACCGCTGAACCACCAACCACTGAGGGTGTAATACTGGAAGCAAATTCCCAAAGCAGGACTACATCAAAAGAGTGTCGCCAGCTTATAAATTTATCGGATAAAATTCTAATTCGAATAATGTAGCCTAAATCGCGCAGCACCATCATTAATATAGCCATAAAAAGCCAGAACATGGCTTCCCATCCCCAATGTATATTCAGAAAAGCGTTTTTGTCGAAGTTCTTATAAAGCATGTATGATGCAGCACTTAAGCCTAATACAATTGCCAGAATAATTCTGCGTGTATTAAAAATTTTGAGAATATCTTTTGATTTGGTGTTCATCCAATTTTTATTTGCCTTAAAAATACATTTTTTATATATAAAAGCTAAGTATCTTTACCCCCCCTTATTTTACTAAATGATTAGCAAATCGTTAAAAGCGCATCTGGCACTATTGGGAGCTAATTTAATTTACGGTATCAATTATACGGTAGCTAAAGATGTTATGCCTCAACATTTGCAGCCATCAGGCTTTGTTGTGCTTCGAGTAATTGGTGCTTGTCTTTTATTTTGGGCTTTAGGAAGTTTTTATAAAAATGAAATTATCGAAAAGTCAGATTGGTTAAGATTAACTCTTTGTGCAGTATTTGGTGTAGCAGTAAATCAGCTGTTCTTTTTTGAAGGATTAAGTCGTACAACACCTATTAATGCCGGTATTTTAATGGTAATAACCCCTATATTAGTATTAATAATTTCCAATATCGTATTACGCGAAAAAATTACATTTTTAAAAATTGCAGGTATTACCACAGGTATAAGCGGAGCTTTGTTTTTATTGCTTTCAAAAGGAAAGGGTGGCTTTGGTAACAATACCTTTTTAGGAGATACCTTTATATTTTTAAATGCAGCATCCTATGCCATTTATCTGGTTATTGTAAAGCCATTAATGTTTAAACATCATCCGGTAACAGTTATGAAATGGGTTTTTTTATTAGGGCTGATAATAGTGTTACCATTTGGATTTAATGAATTTTTAACTGTTTCATGGAAAAATATTCCAACTGTTATTTATTATGAAATGGTGTATGTAATCGTATTTACAACTTTTTTTGCTTATTTGCTTAATACCTATGGTTTGCATTATATGAATCCATCGGTTGTTAGCATTTATATTTATCTTCAACCTTTATTAGCTGCTTTTATTGCTGTAATTTTGGGCAAAGATGTCATAGATTTTGCCAAGGTGATTTCTGCGATACTTATATTTACAGGGGTTTATTTGGTAAGCTATATTCCTAATAAAAAAGAAATTATATGATTAAATCAATGACCGGCTTTGGTAAAGCCACAGGAGAATGGAAAAATAAAAAAATTACAATTGAAATTCGTTCGCTAAATAGTAAGCAAATGGATTTGAATATAAAAATGCCATCGCTCTACCGTTCAAAAGAACTAGATTTACGCTCTTATATTACTAAGACGACCGAAAGAGGAAGAATAGACCTGTCGATTTATGTGGAAAACGGAATGGAAGAAAATGCCACTGTTATTAATAAATCACTTGTAGAAGCATATATACAACAGTTAAAAGAAATAGCAGAAAAAACAAATTCAGTTACCAATGATTTATTATCAATAGCTATGCGGATGCCCGATGTGTTAAAACAAGAGCGAGATGAACTGGATGAAGAAGAATGGGCTTATATAATGAAAAAAATAGATGAAGCAATTATGGCATTTAATCAGTTTAGAGCTGATGAAGGAAATGTATTATTAAAAGATTTTACAGATAGAATTAACACCATTCTATCTGTATTGAATGAAATTGAGTTGCTGGAACAACCTCGCATACAGCAGATACGTGAACGTATAAAAAACAATGTGTACGAGTTAATACCTACCGATGCAGTAGATAAAAATCGTTTTGAGCAAGAATTGATTTACTATATCGAAAAATTAGACATTACAGAAGAGAAAGTTAGATTACGTTCGCATTGCCATTATTTTTTAGAAACATTAAAAAGTTCGAACGCAGAAGGAAGAAAATTAGGGTTTATTTCACAAGAAATAGGTAGAGAAATAAATACTATAGGCTCAAAAGCAAACGATGCAGCCATTCAGAAATTTGTTGTGCAAATGAAAGATGAGCTGGAAAAAATTAAAGAACAAAGTTTAAACGTGTTATAATTATGCCGCAAGGGAAATGTGTTATATTTTCAGCGCCATCAGGAGCAGGTAAAACCACCATTGTACATCATTTGCTTAAAGTTTTTCCGCAGTTGGAGTTTTCTGTATCTGCCTGTAGTCGCCCTATCAGAAAAGGCGAAACACATGGAAAAGATTATTACTTTATAGGAGTAGAGGGGTTTAAAAAGAAAATACAGGAAGACGCCTTTATAGAGTGGGAAGAAGTATATCCTGATAATTTTTACGGAACATTAAAATCGGAAATAGAACGTATATGGAATAACGGGCATCATGTAATTTTTGATGTGGACGTTATTGGGGGATTAAATCTTAAAAAGAAATTTGGCGATAAAGCGCTGGCCATATTTGTAATGCCTCCATCAATCCAACATTTGGAAGAACGTTTAAAACAACGCAATACCGAAACCCCGGAAAGCATAGCCCGCAGAATGGCTAAAGCAGCTCAAGAATTGGAAACTGCCAGCCAATTTGATGTGCAAATAGTAAATGATAATTTAGAAAAAGCCTTAAAAGAAGCAGAAAAAGTTGTGGCAGATTTTTTGTTTAATTAATATTTTACTCACATAATAAAGCTACCTTTGTAATTATTTAATTAAAAATACACTTTTATGATTATCGAATTAAACAAAGTGGTGTCTGTTTCTTACGAATTAACCGTAAACGAAAATGGCACTGAAACACTGGTTGAAAAAACCGAAGAAAACAGACCTTTTGTATTCCTTTTTGGTGGCGGAGGTTTATTAGAATCATTTGAAAATAATTTACAAGGATTAAAAGTAGGCGATACTTTTGACTTCAGTATTCCCACTGATCAGGCTTATGGACCAAGCCAGCAGGAATATATAGTTAGAATTCCTATCCAGTCGTTTTTAGATGAAGATGGAAACTTGGATACTGAAATGGTAAAAGTCGGGAATATGCTTCCAATGGTTGACCAAGATGGTAACCGCATGCAAGGTTTGGTTATTGATGTAAATGATGATTTTGTTGCCATGGATTTTAATCACCCCTTAGCTGACAAAGATTTGCGATTTGTTGGAACAGTATTAAATATTCGTGAAGCTACTGCTGATGAAATTTCTCATGGTCATGTGCATGGTGAAGGAGGAGCGCATCATTAACAAGAAGTTAGAAAAAAGGGCTGCTCTAGCAGCCCTTTTTAGTTATAGTGATTTAGACAAAAAGTTGTTGTTTTAATTCGTCATTGCGAGTGAGCTCTTGCGAACGAAGCAATCTGTTTTGTTAATGAGATTACTTCGCTCATTATATTCGCTCGTAATGACGCGATTTTATTTTTTTGTTTTAAGTAATTCGCTAAAAAACTCCTTAAACTTTGCTTTAAGCTGATTTTCGGTAAGCTTATCGCAAGCTTCAACACCTACAATATTGTTATCGCTTTTATTGTTTTCGGTATAAAATTTAACAAGTTCTTTTTTAGCCCCTGCAGGACCAATTATATATAGAGCATCCGCACCTTTTATTTCTTCATAAACAGCTTTTATAAATTTTTTTACCTGCTCTTGATAGCGATTTTCAATGCGGTGTTCGTTGTTTGAACGATGTTGTGTAGTAAAACGAGTTTTGTCTGCACCTTCGCCTTCAATTCGTAATTGATGATCAATTTCTGATAAAATAACAGATAGTTCAACTTCGTTTTTCTTAATTTCACCGATGATAGCTTGGCTGTAATCAATCCAAATTCCTAATAAACGTTCCATAGCATATTAATTTATAAAGTTAATTAAAATAAATCACTTTCATTTGCCGGTTTTTTATCTGGCATTGGAATAGATAATACCGGAATTTTTGTATGAAACAACATTTCTTTGGTTATGCTTTTGCTGAAAAATCGTTGAAACAGATTTCTTTTTCTTTTAATTGAAACTACAAGATCTATGTTATTGTTATTTACATACGATTCGATTCCATCTAAAACATTTTTTCCAAAAGCCAGATCGAAATGCAATCCTTGATAATTAATTTTTTCGCGAATTTTCTTTTCAAACATTTCTAAAATTTCTTTTTCAAAATCTTCCCCTTCCGCAATGTGAACAAAATAAACAATGGCATCAAATTTTTTTGCCAAATCAATTACTTTTTCAGTAACCGTTATGTCCTGATCAAAATAATCACTGGCAATCATAATACGCAAGGGCAATGTTGCATTGGCAGATCCTGGAATTGCTAATACAGGTACATTTGAATTTTCTGCAACATCAGCCGTGTTGCTTCCCAGCAGCGCTTTTTTTATTCCGCTTGCGCCTTGGGTTCCCATAACAATCATACTGTTACTGTATTTTTCTGCTACTTCTTTGCATGCATGCGCTACTGTTGTAATGCTTATTTGCGTATATGATTTTACCGTTGGAAATATTGTTTTGTATCTTTCTGCCTGTGCTTTTAGTTTTTCTGAATTTGCATTGCGCAACACTTCTGTTTCTTCCTGCAATATATACGAAGGGGAATCGGGGCTTGCAGGAGGGATAAAAATTGCATTTAACAATATTATGTTTGCATTTAGCTTTGCCGCCATAGTATAAGCATACATACATGCTTTTTCGGCATTTTCCGAAAAATCTAAAGGAACTATAATGTTTTTAATTTCCATACTTTTTCAGTTGATTATTTCTTCATTTTAGGTAATACCATTAAAGGTATATCTGTGTAATACGATAATTCTTTTGAATGGCTTGTTTGAAATAAACTTTGCCAAAAGCTGCGTTTATGCATATACAGTGCAATTAAATCAACTTTATGCTTTTGGGCATAGTTTTTAATTTCTTCGTGAAAATTATTGTTGGTTGCTGCATAAAAAGTTATCTTATCGTATTTGGACTTTTTCTGCAAATCTGGAACAATTTTTTCCGGTTTTATAGGAATTATTTTTCCTGTTTCCGGCATTACATGTACTACATGTATAGTTGCATCAAACATACGTGCAAATGCAGCAATCAGAGTTGTTTCATTTACAATATCTACTAAATCGCTGGCATAAACCATGTGTTTTATAACAAAACGATCTTTTATTTGATATTTTTCCGGAACTACGCAAACGCTGGTGTTGGCTTTTTCTAATAAATGTGCGGTATTACTTCCAAATAATGTTTTTGAAATTTTTCCTGCACCTTTGGTGCCCATTACTATCAGGTCAATATCATTCTTTTTTGCATAATCAGAAATAGCTTTAGATGGAACTCCAAACTCAACGGCTTTTTTTACTTCACCAATTAAGAGTTTCTCTACTCGTAGTTTTTTTTCTAATATTTCGAGTTCTTCCAAAGATTCTTTTTTTAGTAAATCTTCCAATTTCTTTTTTACATTATCGGTAAGTCCGGGCAAATGCAGAGCATGAAATAAGGTTATATCGCCATTTATTTTTTTATTCAATTTTAAACCGTATTTTAAGGCTTTTAGCGATAAATCTGAAAAATCGGTTGGTAATAAAATGTTAAAACTTAAGTTGCTCATATTTTTGATTTTTTATAAAATAATTATTCTGGTAGTGCTAATAAGGGGACTTTTGAATGGCAAGCCATTTCTTTGGTTAAACTTTTATGAAATAAACTGCTTATAAAATCCAAACGTTTAGGAATGGTAACCAGCATGTCCGCTTTTTGACTTACTACAAAATCGTCAATAATTTCGCTTACATCACGATTGTCTTTATCAGCAAAATGATAAGAATGTTCTGCTCCACGTAAAATATTTTCAATTTTTAAACCTTGCAATGCATGATCAAATGAAGGTAATTTTTCACGATCGTCAACCACATTAAAAATTAATACTTCTGAATTAAACAGTAAAGCTAACTCAGTAAGTACATATAGTCTGTTTTCATTTTCTGTTAAGTGATAGTCGCAGGCAAAAACAATTTTATCTAAACCTTTAAAGCTTGCTCCTTCCGGAACAGCCAATACGGGTACTTTACCTCTTTTAATTACATCGCTGGTATTGCTTCCTATTAATGCTTTTTTTATGCCGCTTGCTCCGCGAGTTCCCATTACTATCAATCCTACATTTTCATTTTCTGCCACTTCGCAAATGCTTTCAATTACAAAACCAAGTTGAACTTTTGTAGAAATATCTATGCCCTCAAATCGTCCGTTGCCGCTTTTAATAAGTTTTTCATAAAATATTTTCATTTTTTCTTCTTCATCTTTCTGAATATTTTCAATTAATATTTCATAGGTTTGAGCGGGAGCTTCGGTAGTTACAACCGGCACATGGTAACTGTGCAGCAATATTATCTCTGATTTAGATTTTGCTGCAATTTCTAAAGCATACACAGCTGCATTTGCAGCATCATCAGAATAATCAACAGGTACTAATATTTTTTGCATATGTTTTATTTTGAATTCAACTTAAATAATTCATCCAATGAAAATACATTCCAGTAATCAGGCAATATTAATAATATCAGCAGCAGTATTAATCTGGGAAAAGCATGTTGCATGTCCCACATAGGCGTAAGCATTCCTAATCCAATAGCTACAATTAATAAATCTGTACCAAGAAGTAAGAGAGCTGCTTTGGTAAAAAATCCAATAATTAACATTATGCCACCAATAAACTCTATATACGAAGTAACATAAGCCATTATTTTAACCAGCAATGGATTTATGTTTAAACGGTTAAACGAGGGTAGCATTGTTGAATAAACGGTATGTACTTTTACTCGAAAAACTTTGTCATATCCTTGTACAAAAAACAATATTCCTAAAAATAATCGAGCTATCAGATATGCCGCATGAGTGCCTTCTAATTCCATCATAATGTTTAAATTTAAACAAAAATATTTACACTCTGTTAATTTACTTATGACGATAGTCAAATTTAAACATGACTTTTGTCATATTTAACCTACTTTTAATATTACCATGCAAAATCATCATTTACATACCAATCGTTTAATTCACGAAACAAGTCCGTATTTATTACAGCATGCCCATAACCCGGTTGAATGGTATCCATGGGGCGAAGAAGCATTTTTTAAAGCCAAATCAGAAAACAAGTTAATATTAATTAGTGTGGGTTATTCTTCCTGCCACTGGTGCCATGTAATGGAGCGCGAGTGTTTCGAAAATGAAGATATAGCTGCTATTATGAACGAAAATTTTGTCTGCATAAAAGTTGACAGAGAAGAGCGCCCCGACATTGACCGTATTTATATGGATGCCGTTCAGCTTATGACTGGTAGCGGAGGCTGGCCATTAAACTGTTTTATATTGCCCGATGGACGACCAATTTATGGCGGAACTTATTTTCCCCCAAAAAACTGGGCGGGCGTTTTAATGCAGCTTTCTAATTTGTATCGTCAAAATCCGGCTAAAGTTAATCAGTATGCAAATGAGTTAACGCAAGGTGTTAAAGCAATGGAAACGGTTGTGCCGAGTAATGCAAATGCAGAACTCGATACAACAGTCCTTGAAAAATCTGTTCAAAAATGGAAATTGTATTTTGATAATGAAGAGGGAGGTCATAAAAAAGCTCCAAAGTTTCCATTGCCCAACAATTATTTGTTTTTGATGCAATATGCCCATTTGACAAATGATTCCGAAATTTCTCGACATGTATTTCTTACATTAGATAAAATGGCATTAGGAGGTATTTTCGATCAGATAGGTGGAGGATTTACGCGCTATTCAACCGATATGCTTTGGAAAGTGCCGCATTTTGAAAAAATGCTCTACGATAACGGGCAGCTTTTAAGTTTATATGCTCTGGCATATCAAAAAAGCAAAAATGAATTATATAAAGAAACGGCCTATTCTATTGCAACTTTTATTGAACGTGAAATGACTTCGCCCGAAGGGGCTTTTTATTCAGCTATTGATGCAGATAGTGAAGGAGAAGAGGGTAAATATTACATCTGGAAAATAAATGAAGTAAAAGAAGTTTTAGGCGATGATTTTGAGTTGGCAAAAAACTATTTCAATTTTAATGAACATGGTTATTGGGAACACGGAAATTACATACCTCTGAGAAAAATTACAGATGATGAATTTGCCAAGCAATACCATATTGATGTTAAAACATTAAAAATTAAAGTTGAAAAAATTAAAGAAAAACTGTTGGCAGAACGCCAAAAAAGAGTTTATCCGCTATTGGATGATAAAATTCTGGCATCATGGAATGCATTAATGATTAAAGGTTTGGTTGACACCTATAAGATTTTTAACGAAAAAAGATTTTTAGATGCTGCTAAAAAAGCAAATACATTTATTTGTGATAATTTGATTAATGAAGGTGTATTATATCATTCATTCAAAAATGGCAAATTGGGAGCAAATGGTTTTTTAGAAGATTATGCTTTTTTAGCAGATGCCTTAATTTCATTATTTGAAGTTACTGCTGATAAAAAATATTTGGATAAAGCTGTTGAATTAAGCAAATACACTATTCAGCATTTTTATGATGATAAAAGCGGCATGTTTTTCTATACGGCAGATAATGCCGAGCAATTAATAGCCCGTAAAATGGAACTAACCGATAATGTTACACCTGCATCAAATTCGGTAATGGCATCTGTTTTATATCGCTTATACCGATTAATGGATAATACTTTTTATTACGAGAAAACAATAAAAATGCTCAAAGCCATGCAAGAGTTTATTCAAGGTTATGGTTCTGCTTATTCTAATTGGATGATGTTGCAACAACAAATTTTAAATCTTAAAAAAGAGCTTGTTATATGCGGCAATAAAGCCAAAGAATATTATCATCAATTACAACAATATTATTTGCCTGATACGTTAGTTGTATTTACAGAAAAAGAATCGGATTTGCCTTTGTTTAAAGAACGAATTAAGGAAGGGAAAACCATAATGTATTACTGTGTAAATAATGCCTGCCAAATGCCGGTAGAAAATGTAGAAGAAGTTTTAAAACAAATGAGGATTAACGAATAATTTCAAACGAGCTGAAATTTTTTATTTCAGCTTCGGTTACTTTTACTTCGTTTACTTTGGCCTTTATAGGTCCTTTATAACACCACGAAATAAGTTCATTTAGCTTTTCCTCATTGCCTTCGGCATGAATTATTACAGATCCGTCTGTTAAATTCTGCACGGTACCTTTTAATCCTAACTCAAGTGCTTTATCGCGCGTTGACTGACGATAATAAACGCCTTGCACTTTCCCGAAAACCTGTATTTGAAATGCTTTTTGCATTATATAAACTTGTCGCCTTTATTAAGTTTTACATCATTTACAAAGTTGCGTATCTGTTGTTCGTCTTCTTTTTTACATACCAGTAAAATACCATCTGATTCTACAACTATGTAATTATCTAATCCCTGTAAAACCACTAATTTATCTTTTGGAACATTTACAATACAATTTTTAGAATCGTACATCATTACATTTTTGCCAACAATAGCATTTTCATGATTGTCTTTAGGAATGTGTGTATATAACGATCCCCAAGTACCTAAATCTGACCAGCCAAGAATAGATGCACGTACAAAAACATTTTCCGCTTTTTCCATAATTGCATAGTCAATAGATATATTGGGACATTGGGTGTATGCTTTTGCTACAAAAGCTGCTTCTTCGGGTGTGTTTAGTTTGTTTTGTCCTTCACCAAAAATGTTTGCTATTTCGGGCGAATATTTTTCAAATGCTGATTTTATGGAAGAATAATCCCATATAAAAATTCCGGAGTTCCATAAAAAATCGCCACTTTCTAAAAAGAATTTTGCCATTTCATGATTCGGTTTTTCTAAAAACGACTTTACTTTTTTTATACGTTTATCGTAACTGCATACTTCGCCTTCTTTAAACTGTATATAGCCATAACCGGTATCGGGGCGTGTTGGTTTTATACCTAATGTAAGTAAGCAGTTTTCTTCGCGCGCTTTTTTTACTGTAGCTTTTATTGCTTTTACAAAAGTATCTTCTTTTAAAATCAGATGGTCAGATGGTGCCACCACAATGGTAGCCTTTGGATTTATTTTGCCGATTTTATAACTGGCATAAGCTGCGCAGGGGGCAGTATTTTTACGCATGGGTTCTGCTAAAATCTGGTGGTCTTTTAAAGAAGGTAATTGCTCTTTAACCAGCTTTACATAATCAATATGCGTAACGATAAATATGTTTTCGGCAGGGCAAATTTTTTCGTTAAATCTATCGTAGGTTTGTTGTAGTAATGTTCTTCCCGTTCCGAGTATATCTAAAAACTGCTTTGGGTGTGCAGTGCGACTCATTGGCCAAAAGCGGCTTCCAATGCCCCCTGCCATTATTACTGCATAGGTGTTTTTCATATGTATTTAAATGATTTTTTAAAGACCATATGGAATTTCGCATAAAATTTATTCATGTTCGGTGGGTATAGTGTTAATTTTTATGTTTCATTTCATGCTGTTTGGTATTTAGTATTGAAATGCGATATATAATAAATGTAAGAAATTCATTTACATCTCACATCTCAATTCTTACGTCTAACTAAGTTTTTTCAATGCTGCTCGCAGGCTGTTTATGGCACCTTCAATATCTTCTATTTTAGCAGTTCCTACTGATAATCTAAACCAGGTAGAATCGTGTGAAGCACCAAATGCATAAAATGGCACAACCGCTATTTTTGCCTCATCTAAAATATATTTGGTAATATCTGCAGTTGTTTCTAATGTTTTCTCTTCTGTAGTTTTTTTACCTTTTAAATCAAATTGAATGGTTAAGTAAATAGCTGCTTGCGGAGCAATGGCATCTACCTTAAAGCCTTCGTTTTTTAAAGTTTGAAAGCCTTTGTAAAATCCATCTAAACGCGCACTGATTTCTTTTTTAAAATCTACCAGACATTTATTGCTAACATCTTCTTGATTTAAAAATTTGGCAGTAGCCATTTGTTCTGCTTTTGGCGCCCATGCGCCAACGTGACTTAAAATAGCTTTCATTTTATCAATGATGCGCTGAGGGCCAAATGTCCAGCCTACACGTAAACCGGTAGCGGCAAATGATTTGGAAATACCATCCACAAAAATGGTGTAGTTTCTTAGTTCAGGGTAAAGGCTTACAGGGTCTAAATGTTTTATATCGCCATAGGTAAGTGCAGAATAAATTTGGTCGTATAAAATATATACAGGTTTCTCGTTTTCGCCTCTGCGTTTGTTTTCAGCAATTACCAGTTCGCAAATTGCGCGTAAGGCTTTTTCTGTAAAGGTTGTACCTGTTGGGTTTAACGGAGAGCACAATGCTAATAAAACCGTATTGGAAAGGTGTGGTTTTATTTCATCAGCTGTTGGCATAAAATTGTTTTCAGGCTTGGTTTCTACACAAATTGGATTAGCGCCTGATAAATGGCAGTAGTGGTTATTATTCCATGATGGAACAGGGAATAAAACTCCATCGCCCGGGTCAATTATGGCTTTGTAAATAGCATAAATAACAGGTCGTGCTCCGCCGGCAATTAAAATTTCGTTTGATGTATAATCTAAATGTTGCGTACGTTTTAAAAATGCCGCAACTGCATCGCGCAAATCCTGCATACCATCGGCAGCAGGGTAGTTGGTTTCATCATTTAAATACGCATCAATAATTGCCTGTTTTAATTCGGCTGGAATAGGGAATATTTTAGGATTAAAATCGCCAATGGTAAAATTGTAAATTTTTTCTCCTGCTTTAATTTTTGCGTTTACTTCTCCGGCAAGTTTAATAATTTCAGAACCAATCAGATTTTCTGCCATGTGAGAAACGGGCAGATGTACTTTAGTTGCAGTTTCGCTCATTTTTATTCGTATTTGTAGATTTTTTAAACGTTCAAAGGTATAAAAAAAGCGCTGTTTTAAAAGGAATTTTTACTCCCGATTTAATGCCGATTTAAGTTAAGATATATTATTTTAGGACTAAGGTAGAAGTCGTAAGTTTTAAGTTGTAAGGAGTATGTGGGTAGTTGGTTGTTAGCAGAAGGCAAATGAATTGATGTGCCAATGTGCAAATTGGCCAATTTATTCATGTTATAAGTTATCTGTTCAATTTAATTTCCATCAAATTCTATTAGTCTCATCTAACCAATAACCATTAGCCAATAACCATTAACCAATAACCATTAACCAATAACCAAATAACCAATAACCAAATAACCTGTTTGATTGGATAGCCAAGATGATTTTTGGAGATTGAAATTACTTGTTTGTTTTTGGCTTTTAATTTAGGGGTTTTTACAATCATGCACTTTAATAATGCTAACAGGGCAAACTTCCTGGCATTTTAAAGCAGCATCTCTTTGTGTATCGGGTAGTCGAATGTTTAAAAACTCTCCTTTTTCGTTTGCGTTCAATAATACGCTTTTGCCGTCTTTTTTCGACATGCGAAACATATCGGGTGCAATTTCTGCACAGTAATTACATCCAATACATTTTTTGCGTTGCAGGCTTACCGATATCATTGCAAATCTGGATTGGGAATTATTTTGTATAGCTTGTCAGATGTGCGGATACGCTCTTCTATTTTAAAGGTTATGCGGTCGCCTTTTATGGCTTCTTCTCCCGGTACGCCATTTATAAATAATTCTTTTAGTTCTTTTTCTATTAATCCGGTTGTTGGTCCTGATATTAATATTTTATCTCCCTTTTTTATTTTTTGTGCTTCTACCTCAAACTCCGCAATTTGTGTTTTAGGATAATAATGTACACCTTTGGCAATATATACTTTTTTTTGTGTAGCTTTTGATCCGCTGGCATTATGCCATTCTCCAAGTTTTTGTCCTAAATAATATCCGCTCCAGAATCCGCGATTATATACGGTTTCTAAGCGTGCCATCCATTCGTTTACTTTTTCGGGAGTGTAAGTTCCTTCATGAATTGCATCAATCGCTTCGCGATAGCATTGGGTAACAGTTTTTACATATTCAGGAGCTCTGCCGCGTCCTTCAATTTTTAGTACTTTTATTCCGGCATCTGCTACTTGGTCTAAAAAGTTTATGGTACACAAATCTTTTGGCGACATGATGTACTCATTATCAATTAGTAATTCATTGCCGGTTTCGTTATCAATTACCGTGTAAGTTCTGCGGCAATTTTGCACACACGCCCCTCTGTTTGCCGATGAATTATTGGAGTGTAATGAAAGATAACATTTTCCTGAAACTGCCATGCACAAAGCCCCATGTCCGAATAGTTCAATCTCAATTAAATTTCCGGAGGGGCCTTTTATTTGTTCTTTTTCTATGGCTTCGGTAATTTTTTTTACTTGACTTAAACTTAGTTCACGACTCAGTACAATGACATCGGCAAACAGGGAATAAAATTTAACGGTTTCAATATTGGTTACGTTTAATTGGGTAGAAATATGTATTTCCATATTTTGCGAGCGTGCATAGGCAATTACAGCTTGATCGGAAGCAATAATAGCAGTAATGCCGTTTTCTTTAGCAGCATTTACCAATGTTTTTACAACGGATAAATCGTGGTCGTAAATTATAGTATTTAAAGTGAGATAGGTTCTTATATTTTTTGAATTACAGAATTCGCCAATTTCTTTTAAATCTTCTAAGGTGAAATTGATGGATGCACGAGCGCGCATGTTTAACTGCTCTACTCCAAAATAAACACTATCGGCTCCGGCATCAATGGCTGCTCTCAGCGATTCCCAGTTGCCGGCAGGCGACATTAATTCTATCTTTCCCTTTCTTGACATGTGCTTAAATTTTAAAGCACAAAAATAAGATAAACAGCGTAATGTTACTAAAATCTATGCTTCGATTGTTTTTAAATAGGAAAATTTTCTACTTTTTTTACTTCAGCCAAAGGGCTAACCAAATACGTTCTTTTATTATTGAGGCAAAGGCATTTGTAGTGTTTGCGTTGTTTTGGGCCTTTTTTAAAAATGCGGTCTTTGCCAATGCGAAAGAGTGTATTTTCGGGCAACTCCTCTAAAAATACCAATTCGCTTTTGGGGTCGTATTTTTTTAGCGAACGCATTAGCTGTTCGTCTGAGCAGCTTGATGCCGAAGGGTTTTGAATGTAATCAAAAACTGCTTTTAACACATCTTGCGGAAAAAGTTTTAATTGTATAAATGGTGTCATGTGATGTTTAAATTCGTTTTTCCATTCTTTTCCGTGCGGCTTAACACTACGCTTAAAACCATGCTTTACAAAGCAGCTTAAATGTGCCATTTCATGAAGCAACGTAATTAAAAATGCAAAAGGATTTAAATCGCCATTTATGGTAATTATATGCGATTTACCTTTAAAGGGTATTCGGTAATCGCCAAATTTGGAGCTGCGTTTTTTGGTAATTTTTAATTCAACTTTATGATAAAGCAAAAATTCGCAGGTATAGCTTAAGGCCTTATGCGGAATATGATTTTTTAAAATTTCCAAATAAGGATTTTCGGCAATAGTATCTTCTTCAAAAAGTAAACGGCTTTGCATCAGGCTAACAACTGATAGGCTATTAAACTGCTAAAATAGGCCAAAGCGCCCATGTATAAAAATTGTATGAGTGGCCATTTCCAATGCCCGCTTTCGCGATAAACAACAGCAATAGTACTCATGCACTGCATGGCAAATACATAGAACAATAAGAGCGAAACTCCCGTGGCAAGTGTGTAAATTTTCTCGCCATTTTGATTTTTATCCTGCTGCATTTTTTGTCTTAGGCTACTTTCATCATCTGTACCAACGCTGTAAATAGTTGCCATGGTACCCACAAAAACTTCTCTTGCTGCAAAAGAGGTAATTAATGCAATGCCTATTTTCCAGTCGAAACCGAGAGGTTTAATAACGGGTTCAATAGCCTTCCCAAATATTCCTGCATAAGATGCTTCGAGTTTTTCGGATGCAATTATATTTTCAGCATTATCTGAATTTTCATATTTTTTTTCAATTTTTTCAAATCTATTACCAGGGGCATAGGAGGATAATACCCAAAGAACTATGGAAATGGAAATAATAACTTTACCGACATCAAACAAAAATACTTTTATTTTTTCAATCATTGTTAAAACAACGGTTCCCCAGCGTGGTGCTCTGTAAACCGGCATTTCCATAATAAAGTAGCTGCGCTCCTTACTTTTTAAAATCATCTTAAAAATGTATGCTGAAAAAATTGCTGCGCTAAATCCGATTAAATATAAGCTAAATAAAACCAATCCCTGATAATTGATTAATCCCCACAGTTTTTTTTGTGGAATTACCAATGCAATTATGAGTGTATAAACCGGCAAACGTGCAGAGCAACTTATAAGCGGAATTACTAAAATGGTAATAATGCGTTCTTTCCAGTTAGAAATAGTGCGTGTTGACATTACCGCTGGTACGGCACAGGCAGCACCGCTGATGAGTGGAATTACTGAACGGCCGTTTAATCCGAATTTGCGCATAATGCGATCGAGTATAAAACTTACACGTGCCATATAGCCTGTATCTTCCAGTATAGCAATAAATGCAAATAAAAATGCTATTTGAGGGATGAATACAAAAATGCCGCCTAATCCTGAAATGATGCCTTCGGTAACTAAATCGTTAACTGCTCCTTTTGGAAAATGATTTTTTACAGCATCGGATAGTAAAGCAAATCCTTGTTCAATCCATTCCATTGGATAGGCAGAAAAACTGAAGATAAACTGAAAGATTAAAAATAGCAATGCTAAAAATGATGCAAATCCCCAAACTTTATGGGTAAGAATGGCATCTAGTTTTTGAGTTAATTTATCAGCTTTTATTTTGCGCTCATCAACTACACATGTTTGTATTATGCTATTGATGTTTTTATAGCGTATAATGGTTTCCTGTGCTTGTAAACGTCCTTTATCTATTTTTTCGTTTTTGCTAACAAGTTTAATTCTTTCTGTTATTTCGTTGTTGTGTTCAATAGAAGGAATTGCATGGTGATGTAGAAAAATTAAATGTGCCAGATAATTGTTTTCAACCTTAATTAAACCTTTTAATTCTTGTAAAAAATTAATATTTAGTGTTGCAACATCAAAAAAACATTTATTAGGAGCAGCAATATTTTCTTTCAATAGATTTTTTAACTCTTTAATTCCTTCGTTATTTCGGGCATTCATGGCAATAATCGGTATGCCTAATTCTTGAGAAAGTAAAGCTGTATTTATTTCAATTTTATTTTCACGTACCAGGTCCATCATATTTAGCGCCAAAATACATGGTCGCTTTAAATCTATAACTTGTGTACATAATAATAAATTACGTTTTAAGTTAGATGCATCAGCTACAATAATTGTAATATCCGGATAGTATTTATTTGCAGGATCGCAAACTACCGATAGAGTAACTTCTTCATCTATTGATTTAGGATGCAGGCTGTAAGTTCCAGGTAGATCAATAATTTCTATTTCTTCATTATCTAATTGGCATTTGCCTGTTTTTTTCTCTACTGTAACACCCGGAAAATTTCCTACTTTTTGGTTTAATCCTGTAAGTAAATTAAAAAGGGTAGATTTGCCGCTGTTGGGATTTCCAACCAGTGCAATTTTTCTTAATTGCTTTTTCGATTTTGAGGATGCAGCGTTCAAGGAGTTGGGCTTTAATTAACTATTTCTACTTGAATGTTTTCTGCTTCTTCTTTTCGTAAACTTAATAAATAGCCGCCTAATTGAAACATAATTGGGTCGCCCAAAGGTGCTTGGCCTATCATTATAATTTCTTCTCCCGGCATACAACCCATATCAAGAAGTTTTAGCGATAAATCATTTTCTGAAATATCCGTAATAACGGATTTTTGTCCATTTCTAAGCGTATTTAATTTAGGCATACACGCGCAAAATTAAATACGTACTTTATATTGAACAATACCATTTTCATGGTATTCTATTTTACTCCATTTAGGGCAATCATTACAACGATTTTTTTTGCGAAATAATGAGCATGAGCTTATTGTTATACAAACACTTAAAACAATTAGAATACGTAGTGGTTTACTGAATGGTGTCATTCTATTTAAGAATTAAAAATTTGATTTTACGAAGTTGAAATATAAAGCAATAAATTTATCAATAATGCGTAATTTTATCCAAAAATTTATACATGAGCATAATTACCAGACAAATACAAATAATGGGACAATATTATCTGTTGATGTATCGTACATTCAGCAGGCCGGAAAGCTGGAAAATGTTTAGGCAATTGTTTTTTCGAGAGGTTGAAAATATTGGAATTGGTTCATTAGGTATTGTTACAATTATTTCGGTATTTATGGGGGCTGTGGTTACCATTCAAACAGCTGCTAATATAGATAGTCCTTTAATTCCTTCGTATAGTGTAGGATATGCATCGCGTCAAACGGTAATTTTAGAATTTGCTCCCACAATTCTTGCATTAATTTTTGCTGGAAAAATAGGTTCAAATATTGCCTCTGAATTAGGAACCATGCGTATTTCAGAACAAATAGATGCATTGGAAATTATGGGAATTAACTCCGCACAATTTTTAATTTTACCAAAAATATGTGCAGCGGTTTTTATTAATCCTTTTTTAGTAATAATAAGCATGTTTCAGGGTTTATTTGGGGGATGGTTGTTTGGATCATTGTCAGGAGTTGTAATACCCAGTCAATTTATATATGGTATTCAATACGGGTTTAGACCCTTTGATGTAACGTATGCTCTTATTAAAACTCTGGTATTCGCCTTTTTAATTACCTCTATTTCTGCATTTCATGGATATTATGTTAGAGGTGGAGCTTTAGAAATTGGTAAAGCAAGTACGCGTGCGGTAGTTTCAAGCAGTATTTTTATCCTATTGTTTAATTACATTATCACTCAGTTGCTTTTGATATGATAGAAGTTAAAAATATTTCAAAAGCATTTGGTGAAAAGCAAGTGCTAACCGATATTTCTGCTTTGTTTGAGCAGGGTAAAACTAATTTAATTATTGGTCAAAGCGGTTGCGGAAAATCGGTTTTACTAAAATGCATTGTGGGTTTGGAAGAAGTAGATGAAGGGCAAGTAATGTTTGATGGCAGAAATTTTTCTGCCATGAGTTTTAATGAGCGAAAATCAGTAAGAAAAGAAATTGGTATGCTTTTTCAGGGAAATGCGCTTTTTGATTCGATGACAGTTGAGGAAAATGTAAAATTTCCGCTTGATGTATATACACAAATGAGTGAAGAAGAAAAATTGGAGCGGGTAAATTTTTGTCTTAAAAGAGTTAATCTTGTAAACGTAAATAACCGTTATCCTGCAGAGATAAGTGGTGGTATGAAAAAACGTGTTGGATTAGCTCGAGCTATTGCATTAAATCCAAGATATTTATTTGTAGATGAGCCAAACTCCGGTTTAGATCCTCAAACCGCTATTGTAATTGATGCTCTTATTAAAGAAATTACTCAGGAATATAACATGACAACCGTTGTGGTTACACACGATATGAATTCTGTAATGGAAATTGGAGAAAATATTTTATTCTTATTTCAAGGAAAGGCATGGTGGAAAGGGAATAAAAATGAAATTGTTTATACCGATAATAAAGAATTAAACGATTTTATTTTTGCATCCAACTTCATGCGCAGATATAAAGAGTCGTTTAGTAAGTAATCTTAAATTTTGTTTACATAAGACAGTTTGCCCTTAGCTTTATGTAATAAATAAAATGTGAAAATGATGTTCTTAATTTCTCTTAATTCCTAATGGTTAAAAAACTCAATAAAGCAACTGATGAGGATAGCGTTGTATGTGTGCATTTTTAATAAAATCGTATAAAATTTGTCGCATCTCCTCAATGTTTTCTTTATGAAGGGCAGAGATAAAAATAACCGGAGAATTTAAACGAGACATCCAGCTTTTTTTTAGTTCCTCTAAGGTGTAATTTTCACGATGTTTTGGAGTTAAATCATCTTCATCTTTTGGCACGTGTTTAAATGCATCAATTTTATTAAATACCAATATCATTGGTTTATTCAGCGCATTTATTTCTTTAAGGGTATCATGCACCACTTGTATATGTTCTTCAAAATTAGGATGAGAAATATCAACAACATGTATTAATATATCGGCTTCACGTACTTCGTCTAAAGTTGATTTAAATGATTCTACTAATTGTGTTGGCAGCTTGCGAATAAAACCAACCGTATCGGAAAGTAAGAAAGGCAAATTTTGTATTACCACTTTTCTTACAGTAGTATCAAGCGTTGCAAATAATTTATTTTCTGCAAAAACTTCCGATTTGCTCAGCATGTTCATTATAGTAGATTTCCCCACGTTGGTATATCCTACCAAAGAAACACGAATCAATTCACCGCGATTTTTACGTTGTGTTGCCATCTGCTTATCAATTTCTTTCAGCTTTTCTTTTAGCTGTGCAATTTTATCGCGAATAATTCTTCGGTCGCTTTCAATTTGCAACTCTCCCGAACCACCACGTGTTCCGGTTGCACCACGCTGCCGCTCTAAGTGCGTCCATAATCCGGTAAGGCGTGGTAATAAGTATTGATATTGGGCTAATTGTACCTGCGTTTTCGCATGAGCTGTTTGTGCACGTGCTGCAAATATTTCAAGAATTAATGCAGTGCGGTCAAGAACTTTACACTTTGCTATTTTCTCAATGTTTTTTTGTTGCGATGGTGAAAGTTCATCGTCAAATATTAATGTTGAAACATTGTTTTCTTTAATGTAAGCAGCAATTTCTTCCAGCTTCCCTTTTCCTAAAAAGGTTTTTGCATCCGGTTTTTCAAGTTTTTGAGTAAAACGCTTTAAGGTTGTAATATTAGCAGTAGTAGCTAAAAACTCCAGCTCGTCCAGATATTCTTTCAGCTTTTCTTCGTCTTGCTTAAAATTTATTAATCCGGCAAGAACTGCTGTGTTTCCAATTTTTTGTGATTCGATAAACGAGGTTGTAGCCATTATTCACTTTGCTTCAACGATTCAACATGTTTGGCTATAGCTTCAATTTCGTGTGCTTTAAGTGAAGCTTTAAAAGGAGGCATTATTTTTCTTCCGTTTGTAATCACATCTACTATGGAACTATAATTTAAAGTGCTTGCACTTAAATCACTGGCTCCACTTAATCCTTTTTTACCATCATTGCCATGACATACAGCACAGTTTTTTAAATATAAATCAGTGCCTGATAATGCAATGTTTTCAGATGCAGTAGGGTTATTGCTGCATGCCAATAAAAGAATAATGCCCGAAAAAAACAGGGGTAAAATAAATCTTAAAACCATCCTCTTCCTTCTCCAATTTGCATAAATGGCCATGGAATGCGTATTAAAATTAACAATAATCCTAAGCCAAAATATAGTACAATTTTTTTATGTTTATTTGCATCATTAGCTGCGCGCTTTGATAAGGAACGACCAAGTGTAATTAATACTATAGCAAAAATCATTACTGAAATGTGTTCAATTGTCCAAAAACGCAATACCGGTTCTTTCATTGCACCTCCAATATCGGCTAAACCGGCTCTAACAATTGGACTAACAAAATATAAAATAAACCCAATGATTAACTGTACATGTGCGCTAATTAGCGAAAATAAACTCAATTTATTATCCAGAGGCGAATATTCTGATTTATTTAACCATCCTGTTAAGGAACGAATAAATGCTGCAATAATCAGTATTAATGCAAGCCATCTAAGGAATGAATGTAAGTGTAAGAGTCCTGTGTACATATACTTTGTTTTTCGACAAAGATACAGATTTATATGTCAGATTATCATTCAAACTATTAACAAAAAAATTACATTTGTGTTTCGTATTGTAAGCTTATGAATAAATGTCTTATAACAGCAACCCTAATATTAATAATTGGTGTTAAGGTTTTTGCTCAGGAAACCTTTCCTGTAAATGGTGTAAAAGATAGCCGTAAAGAAATTTATTATGCTTTTACCAATGCCAATATATTTATTGATTATCAAACATTGGTTAAAAATGCTACTTTAATTATTCGTGATGGTAAAGTAGAACAAGCAGGCGCTAAAGTGCAAATACCTAAAGGTGCAGTAGTATATGATTTAAAAGGAAAATATATTTATCCTTCATTTATTGATTTATATTCCGATTATGGTATGCCGGAAGTTAAAGCTGCACAGTGGTCGCCCAATCCACAATATGAAAGAAAATCAACAGGAGCAGTAAGCTGGAATCAGGCGATAAAAGCAGATGTTAAAGCATCAGGTTTATTTTTGCCAAACGATCAAAAAGCAGACGAGTTAAGAAAAATAGGATTTGGTACTGTACTTACACATCAGCATGATGGAATTGCAAGAGGAACAGGGGCATTTGTTACTTTAGGCAAAGGCTTAGAAAATGAATTGGTTTTAGAAGGAGAAGCTGCGGCATTTTATTCCTTTAATAAGGGTTCTTCTACTCAAAGTTTCCCTTCTTCATTGATGGGGAGCATTGCCTTGTTACGTCAAACGTATATTGATGCAGATTGGTATAAGACGAATAAAGGAAAAATTAAAGAATATAATTTGTCATTAGACGAATGGAATCGTATTCAGAAATTTCCTCAAATTTTTGAAGCCAATGATAAATTGAATATTTTACGAGCCGATAAAATAGCCGAAGAATTTAAAGTGCAATATATCATTAAAGGCGGTGGAGATGAATATCAACGAATTGCAGAGATAAAAGCTACAGGAGCTCCATTAATTGTTCCAATAACATATCCGGATGTATATGATGTGGAAGACCCGTTTGATGCGCAAATGGTTGATTTATCGCAAATGAAACACTGGGAAATGGCGCCATCTAATTTATATTTCCTTGCAAAAAATCAGGTGCCATTTGCAATTACTGCTTATGGATTAAATGATAAAAATGCCTTTTTGAATAATTTAAAAAAAGCGTATGAAAGAGGCATCTCTTCTGCTGAAATTTTAAAGGCTTTAACATACACACCTGCTCAATTAATAAAACAGGAAAATAAAATTGGTGCATTAAAACCAGGCATGATTGCAAACTTTTTTATTTCTAATGATTCATTGTTTGCCGATAAATTTACCATTCACGAAAACTGGATTCAGGGGAAACAATATATCGTTCAGCCTGCTGTTACATTTGATATCAGAGGCGATTATGATGTAAATATTGGAACAGGTAATGTATATGTATTAAAAGTGAGTGGAGAAGAAAATGCTTTAAAAGCGAGTGTTCAATTACTCAACGATACTACATTTAAAAAAGATGCAACTATTTCCAGAAAAGAAAATTTAATCTCCATTGCTTTTCCTGTTAAAGAAATGAATGATTCTGGTATTGTACGTTTAAGTGGAAATATTTCCTATACAAGCAGTATATGGGATGGTAAAGGACAACTTTCAAATGGAACATGGATTAATTGGTCGGCAATTAAAAAATCAAATTATAAAACAGATTCAAAAAAAGATTCGCTGAGCAAAAAAGATACACTAATCGGCCAGATCTTGTATCCATTTATGGCTTATGGAAATACCGAAATACCAAAAGCTGAAAAAATATTAATTAAAAATGCAACGGTTTGGACACTTGAAGAACAGGGAATAATTAAAAGCGATGTTTTAATCAATAATGGAAAAATAGCGGCTATCGGAACGTTTAATGCAAAAGATACAATTGGCGCAAAAGTAATTGATGCTACTGGAAAACATTTAACACCGGGAATAATTGATGAACATTCGCATATCGCTATAAGCAGAGGAGTAAACGAAGGAACTCAATCTAATAGTGCAGAAGTGAGAATAAGCGATGTAATAAACAGTGAAGACATAAATATTTATCGCCAGCTATCAGGAGGTGTAACTGCTGCACAATTGTTGCATGGTTCTGCCAATGCTATTGGCGGACAATCAGCATTAATAAAACTACGTTGGGGCTTAGCACCCGAGCAAATGAAAATTCAAAATACAGATGGCTTTATAAAATTTGCATTAGGCGAAAATGTAAAACAATCTAATTGGGGCGACAGAGAAACCATTCGTTTCCCTCAAACCAGAATGGGTGTTGAACAAGTGTATTATGATGCATTTACACGTGCAAAAGAATACAAAAATGAAATGGAAGAATATGCAAAACTCCCCGCCAAAATTAAAGCTACTAAACCCTCGCCTCGCAGAGATTTAGAGCTGGAGGCAATAGTAGAAATATTAGAAAAAAAGCGTTTTATTTCTTGCCATTCTTACGTACAATCAGAAATAAATATGCTGATGCATGTTGGTGATAGTATGGGCTTTACCGTAAATACTTTTACTCATATTTTAGAAGGATACAAAGTTGCCGATAAAATGAAAAAGCATGGTGCAGGTGGTTCTACTTTTTCAGATTGGTGGGCGTATAAGTTCGAAGTAAACGATGCCATTCCGTTCAATGCCTCACTAATGAATGCAATGGGAATTGTAACAGCAATAAATTCAGATGATGCCGAAATGGGAAGAAGATTGAATCAAGAAGCTGCAAAATCTTTAAAATATGGTGGCATGAGCGAAGAAGACGCTTTAAGAATGGTAACATTAAATCCAGCAAAACTATTACACTTAGACAAATTTACCGGTAGTATAAAAGTTGGAAAAGATGCTGATGTGGTTTTATGGAGCGATCATCCACTTTCAATTTACGCTAAAGTGGAAAAAACTTTTGTTGATGGTGTTTGCTATTTCGACAGAGAAAAAGATGCACTTCAAAGAATTTTAGTAGAGCAGGAGAGAAGCCGTATTATTCAAAAAATGATACAAGCAAAAAAGGCCGGAGAAAAAACCATTAAGCCTGAATTGCGAAAACGCAGATTTTTCCATTGCGATACTATTGGAGAAGAAGGAAGTGAAGAAGAAAACATGCATTAATGCAATTAGTGATTTGGTGATTAGCCACAAGCCATTAGTTTGAAGAAAGAAAATAGTTTGTAGTTGGTAAATTTCACCTTAATGTATCTTAATTTCTTAATGTTTAAAATAATAATTGAAATATGTTTTTTTAGAATCAAGTTTTATAATAATGAATATGAAAAGCTTTAAAATAATTACCCTTTGTACATTATATTTTATACTTTGTTTAATCAACGTTTTTGCTCAAAAGCCTGCATCTATTCAGGAAAAGTCAGTGTTGCTTACCAACGCCACAATTCATGTAGGTAATGGAAAAGTGTTAAGTAATGCTTATGTTGGTTTTAAAAATGGTGTTATAACATCGGTTGGAGAAGGTAGTGCTCCGGCAGGTTTTGATGAAGTAATCAATTTAGAAGGAAAACATATTTATCCAGGGTTTATTGCACCCAACACCACTTTAGGATTACGCGAAATAGATGCGGTAAGAGCTACCTTAGATTATGCCGAAGTTGGAAATTATAATCCAAATGTTCGTACTCAAATTGCGTATAATACCGATTCTAAAATATCACCAACACTGCGTTTTAACGGAGTGCTCTTAGCGCAAATTACACCAAGAGGAGGTGTTATTTCCGGAACTTCAAGTGTAATGGAATTAGAAGGCTGGAATTGGGAAGACGCTACCTTAAAAGCAGATGACGGGATACACATGAACTGGCCTCGTATGTATAGAAATACCGGCTGGTGGGCAGAACCAGGACATTCTGAAAAAAATAATGAACAGGAAAAAGCGGTTCAGGAAATCAAAAGTTTTTTTAAAGAAGCAAAAGCCTATTCAGAACTTAAAACGGTAAAAGAAAAAAATCTGAAGTTCGATGCAATGAAAGGTCTTTTTGACGGAACCAAGCAATTGTACGTTTCAGCCAATACAGCAAAAGAAATTTTAGAAGTAATTCATTTTAAAAAAGAATTTGATATTGCGCATGTTGTAATTGTTGGCGGAACCGATGCTTGGCTGGTTACCGATGCACTTAAGGAAAATAAAATAGCTGTTATTTTAAATCGCGTACACAGTTTGCCAGAAAGAACTGATGACCCGATAGATTTACCTTTTCAATTACCATATTTGTTGCAAAAAGCAGGCGTGCTATTTTGTTTAAATCACGATGGAGATATGGAAGTAATGGGTACACGCAATCTGCCGTTTAATGCAGGAACTGCCGTAACTTATGGTTTAAGCAAAGAAGAAGCCTTGGCTTCCATTACATTAAATGCAGCTAAAATTTTGGGGATTGACACTATGGTTGGAAGTATTGAAGTGGGCAAACATGCTACACTTTTTGTTTCTACGGGTGATGCCTTAGATATGAAATCAAATAATCTGGAGTATGCTTTTATTCGCGGTAAAAAACTGGATTTGGATAATCATCAAAAACAGCTTTACGAAAAATACAAAGAAAAATATGGAATCAAATAATTGATGATTTTTTGATTTGAAGAATGAATGAGTTTTAGCTCATTATTTATAACGCTCTATTGATCTAAGTTGTTTAAACGGATTATTTTTTTCCTTTATAAAGAGGTCCTTTCCAGTTGGTATAGCGTAAAAATACTTCAAGCCCTCCATTAACACCATAGGCTTTTGAACCTGCTTTAACATCGTAAGAAACGCCAAAACTATAATCATGAAATTCAAGCATTACTTGCGGAATAATGGCATCTCCGCTTCTTATGCCACAACCAAATGATAAAGAAGATTCTTTAAATATGGTGGTTATTTTCCCAGACTCTGAAAGGCTGATTCTAAAAATCATGCTTGCCAGCAATTCACTCGATGGCCCTTGCATGGCGTACATGGCCATTGGTACAATAGATAATCGCGTTTCAGGAATGTCGTATCGTAAAGAAGAGTGAACTACATATCGAGAATGTAATTTGTCGCTTGCACCATTATAAAAATTCAAATCAGGTTTATTTAAATGAAAACCAGATATTCCAAAATTAAACTTAAAAACATCTTTACCTGCAAATGAATTTTCGGTATTACTAAATTCGTAAAAGATACCGGCTGATAAATCACCATATAAAAATGAACTGAGTGTATTCATTTCATTTGAAGCAATGCCGGTATTAAACCCGCTTCCATTAAACTGATTCCCCCATTCCAAATTGCTGAAATTGGCGGAGCGCTGCGCTCCGCCTCCTTGCATACCAACAGAAATTTTATTTTGCGGATTTAATTTTACAATTCCTGAAATGGATAGGTTTATCTGAGTAGTTCCCAATTTTGCATCGCCTGCCTGATCGCGGTAAGCGTTAATTCCCATTCCTAAATGCGCATTTCGTTTGCTGCTTTCAAACAATGGCATATCAAACGATGCTGCCATGGTAACAAATGGATTAGGAATTCCCTGCCATTGATTTTTATAATTTAAAACAGCTCTTTGTCTGCCGTCATAAAATCCGGCAGATGCAGGATTAATTATTAATGGGGTTTCGTAATATTGCGAAAAATGTATGTCCTGCGCAATGGAAAATGCAGGTGCGAAAAGTAAAATAAGTGGGATAATTTTTTTCATTCTTCCTCCTTATCTTACTAATGTTATATTACCTCGCTTCTCCAGATTATCGCCATTTTCAAAAACAACTCTGAGCAGGTAAGGATAAACCCCGGCATTCAACAATTCTCCGTTAAATGTTCCATCCCATGTTTTACTTAATTCTTTCGATTCAAATACGCGTTGCCCCCATCGGTTATAAACATAAAATTCTATGCTTTGAATTTTTGCACCATAAAGCTTTAATATATCATTATTTCCATCGCCATTGGGAGAAAATGCATTTGGTACAAAAATTCCTGCACCCGGCCCTCCGGGTGTTACTACCGTTGTGTCTGTTGTGTCAGGGTCAGGTGTTGGGATGCTGTCTTGCGGAGTTTGAATTAATTTAAAAATAGCAACTACACTATCTGCTTGTGAAAATGTAACATAAGCACTGCTATCATAAATGGAGGGTAAAATGGAATTGTTTGCAATAAACCATTTGTCAAAAATATACCCCGGAGAAGGATTAGCTCTCAATAGCGTTTGAATGTTGCCATAATAATTGCCTGTAAATACATAATTGGTTGGTGTTATGGAGTTGATTTTTATAGTTCCTGAATTTGGTGGTGAAACATTGAATTTTACTACATAAGGTCCGGTGGTTTGGTAACAATCGTTCATCCCTTGCGAAATAGCAACACAACGTTGCTGAATAAAATTTCGTAACTGTTGTACATTGTTTTGCCATCCCGCCATACTGCCACCCCATTTTGCTATTTGCCCCGGCATTTCCGGAGCAATTACAGCTATCATGCTATCCAATAAATTTAGCATATTGGTGCAGGAAAATACGGTATTCCCTAAATCGATGTATCGGCTAATGTAATATTGCTTAAATGTTGGATTGGCCATTAATGCGTTTAAAATTTGGGTATGACCTTGCCCTCCGGGATTAGGCAAATTTTCAACATTACAAGGGTCGGCATTGGCTGATTGGTCGGGTATTCCTGTATAGTTTATATAATGACCAAATGTGGCATCCATATCCCACAAAACGTATCTCCATTTCTTTTTGTCGCCATTAGGATTTAGGCCTCTCCACCATGCGGTATTCCAGTTGAGCCAATCCATACATACTACGTAAGAATTTAGGCAAAAATAATCTACCAAACTTTTCCAGTTGTATAAACTGTCCACATGGTCAAAATTTGCTTGTATGGCCATGTTGTTAGAGGTAATAAAGTTTCTTAATGTATTCCAATCTGTTTGAGCTTGGATTCCTCCATATTCCGACCATGTGGCGCCCCATGTTTTTAAAAATTGCAAGTCAAATTCCCCTTGATTATAGTAGTGATCTGTAAAATCATGATCATCTACTTTTTCGCGAATATCATAAACCCCCCAGTATTGACCATTCATGTATAGTATAACAGGCGCCCAGCTGCGTTCATCTAAATTTAATTTTCCTGTTTGTGATAAATGATGTACGTACGAATCTCGTATATGTGCTCCGCCGGTTTCAAAAGGATAGTTATCGTTTGCAGCAGCTTTTAATATTAATCGTTGAAATTCTTTTCTGTTTTTGGTTTTAAATAGTTTATGTAAAATGCCATAATTATCACCAAACTGATCGCGTGCTACAAAATCAACTCCTCTTTGCTGATATGCCCATGAGTCATTTCCATGTTTGTTAAACATGCCGGATGCTTCCGATTTAAAAATTAAACTGTCATTGAAATATTCAAACCAGCCTTCCCTTTCTGTTTGATTGCCGCCAAAGAGTAAGTTTAAATTTGTTCCGCTAACGGATACAACAGCAAACGAATGCGTAACATTTATAAAATAGGTATTAGTTTCGGTAAAACTGGGTGGTATATCAGGATTAGCACTAAATGCTTTTGCTTTTACAACGGTTGTTTGCGTTATATTTAAAGGCGCAGTATATGCAGTAGAAGCAGCCGTAGGTTCTGTTCCGTCTAAAGTATATCGTATGGTTACATTGGCATCAGGACTTGTAATACTTACTGTTTGTGCGCTGGAATAAAACCCTGCTTGAACACTTAAAACCGGTTTAGTAGCGTATTCTTGCTTTGGGTTAGCATTGGCAGCATTGGGAGTAGGTGTTGTAAATAAACTCCATGTTGCTGCGCCATCATTTGTTCTCCCGCGTGAATGATTTTTTTGAGTTGGAACTAACAAAATATTTTCTAATTCCTGTAATGTAGGGCTTGAGAATATAATGCGTTCGGGTTTAGTTTGCGTTAATTTAAAGTTGGTATGTACCGCAGAGCCGGTAACCGTATTTCGACCGGAACAAAAAACCATTAATCGGCCACCGGCATTTATACTTATATTCGGAAAAGTCCATTTGTCTGGCTTGTTTTGATTATCACTCAAGTAATATCCCTGCAGATTTACGGCTGATGAACCGGAATTGTATAATTCAATCCAATCTTCATACTCTCCAAAACTATCGGCAATAGTATTTATATTTGAACAAGAATATTCATTAATAACAACCTGAGCACTTAAATAATAGAAAGAAAGACTAATTGTAAGAATTAGCAGAAGTAGTTTTTTTTTCATAAAGTATTATATAAAACAAATTCTTTATATAAGAGTATGTTACGATAAAGTTAATACAAAAGCTCCTAAAAAACAACATTTTAGCAAAATAGTCGAGCGTTTAGCTAATGCCTTATTAATTTTTTATCTTTGTTAAATTAACAATAAATTAATGAATAAATTAATAATAATTTTCTTTTTTCTAATTTCAATTTTAATTTTTTCCTGCAAAAAAGCGCCGGGTGAGGGGGGCGGAGCTACCATTAAAGGTACTTTATATGTTAAAAATTTTCATTCGCCAGAGGTTCCTTATGCTTTTGATGATGTAGGGGCTGATAAGCGCATTTACATAGTGTATGGTGATAAAAATATGCCGGACAATGATATACGTACAGGACCTAAGGGAGAATTTGAATTCAGATATTTACGTAAAGGAAAGTATAAAATTTACGCCTATAGTTTAGACCCTAAAACACTTTCGGATGATAATAGTATTGCCATTGTTAAAGAAGTTGAAATCGCTAAAAACAATCAAGAAATAACAATTGATGATTTTTACATTTATGAAGAAGCAGATAATAACGGATCATCATCAATTAAAGGAAAATTGTTTTATAAAAAATATGCTGCATCTTACACAGTAGTTGTAGATCAATACTATAAACCCGATGAAGATATTTTTTTTGTATATGGCAGAGATATTGGCGAAAGCAAACGAATAAGAACCGGATTAAATGGAGAATTTCAGTTAAATAATTTACGAAAAGGGAAATATAAAGTGTATGCATTATCAGATGATACCACCATGCAAACATCCGGCAAAGTACCTGTTATCATCGAAGTAAATATTACAGAAAATAATAAAGTGTACGAAATTCCTGATTTAATAATAGCCGATTAATGAAGCTCATATTTTACATAGTATCTGTTTTGCTTTTAATTCCGATAATAATTTTTGCACAAAAGAAAAAGGATGTAAAAAAATATCATATAAAAACGTATAAGGAAATTATTGTAGATAATTCTACCGAAAAATCAACGGTTTTAGAATTACGAGAGTTTAATAAAGACGGAAATATACTTTCGGAAGAAGTTAGAAATAACGATGGAAAAATTAAACGAAAAAAAGATTTTGAGTACAATAAAACCGGAGAAATTGTATCAGAAACTATTTACAACGAAAACGGAGAAGTTAAAACAATTCATAAATATAAATATGGAGCCGCTAAACTTATAATCGAAGAGCTTATTTATGATAACAAAAATAATTTACTTAAAAAAATAAAATATACTTATACCGGTTCGGGTGAAAAAAAAGGAGAGCAGGTTTTTGATGGATCGGGAAAGCTGATTGAAAAATCAACTTACGATTATGATTCAAAAGGCTTACGAACATTAAAGAAAACCTACGATGCCGACAATAAATTAATTTCAACCAAAAAGTACGAATACGAATTTTATCCTTGACAGTTCAACGTATCATCCAGCAGTTTGAGCCTATCTCTCTGAGCGAAATGGACAATGTAAAATTGCTCAGTCGCACAGATAAAAAATTTATGCTTACTCTTAAGCAATTAGAAACTTGGTTAGTAGAAATTAAATCCTATTACAGAGTGCTTGAGATAAATGCTGTTAGAATAAACGCATACAAATCCTATTATTTTGATACACCAGATTTTGACTTGTACAAAGCCCATCATAATAAAAAACTTAATCGTTTTAAAATTCGTTTTAGAAGTTATCTCGAAAGCGGAATTCATTTTCTGGAAATAAAATTAAAAACCAATAAAGGCCGTACCATTAAAAAAAGAATTGATGTTGCAACACCGGGCATCATTACACCCAATGAAGAAAATTTTATCAGTCAATTTTACAAATCTTCCAAACCGCTTATTAATTCATTAAATATCGAATATTATCGCATAACTTTAGTAAACAAAGAAGCACCGGAGCGCGTAACAGTTGACTTAAATTTGACATTTGTTGATAACACAGTTTCCAGAACGTTAGAAAATATTGCTATTGTTGAAATAAAACAAGATAATTTGCCGGTGGTAACCAAAGCCGAAAGTGTTTTAAAAAGTATGCGTATTAAAGAAGGATTTATCAGTAAATATTGTCTGGGAATGGCTCTTTTAAAACCTGTAAAACAAAATTTATTTAAACCCAAAATAAGAAAAATCGTTAAAACTAATTTCTATGTATAAGTTTATAATCTCAATTTTAATAGTGCTTCTCGGCTTATTCTTTAGCCCTGTTAAAGCAGACACAAATTCATTTCTATTAGCACAAAATGATAATACATCTATAGAAAGCTATTTTGAAGAAAATACAGAATTTAAAGATGCAGAAAAAGATAAGAAGAAAAAGAAGAAGAGAGATGAAATGAAAGAAGATATTCGAGTTGATAAAAATTTTTTCATCAGTATGGCATTAAATATTCTGGCTTTATTAGTAATTCTTCGATTAATTTATCTGCCCAATTATGGTAACAAAGATTTTATGTTTACTTTCTTCCTTTTTAATATGGTTGTTTTTCTGCTTACCTATTTGCTCAATCATATAAAAATATCAATGGGTGCAGCTTTTGGCTTATTTGCTATTTTCTCTATGCTACGTTATCGCACCGAAGATATTTCTACAAAAGATATGACTTATCTTTTTGTAGTAATTGCAATTGGATTGATAGGAGCCATTAAGTTAGAATACTACGAACAAGCTGCTATATACGGAGTAATTATATTAAGCGTGTATGCATTAGATGGTAATATTTTAATGAAACGTGAGTACAGTAAACTTATTACTTACGAAAATATTGAACTTATTCAGCCCGAAAAAAGAGATATATTAATAGCCGATTTAAAAAACAGAACAGGATTAAAAATACACCGCATCTCCATTACTAAAATTGATTTTCTTCAGGATGCCGCCATAATTCGTGTTTATTACTACGAATAAACTATCATACATATAATTAGCACTAATTGTTTTACTTAATCTTACAATATTGCTACCTTTGCACATATTTTATGTATCATGAGTTCTAAAAGGCAGTTAAAGGTTGAAAGATTATTACAGAAAGAATTAAGCGAAATTTTTCGTTTAGAGAGCACTATCAATTATCAGGGTGCAATGATTTCTGTAACAGTGGTTAGAATCAGCCCGGATTTGTCGTTTGCAAAAGTATATATTAGTATTTTCCATCCCAAAGGGAATCGTTTAGAAGTATTTGATACAATCAACGAAAATTATTTGCACACACGCCATAAATTAGGCGAGCGTGTTGGCAAACAATTACGAATAATACCCGAGCTGGCATTTTACCTCGATGATTCTTTAGATTACGCTGCAAAAATAGATGAGCTGTTAAAAAAATAGTGTTGCTATGCAGTATGCTGAATTAAAAAACAGCTTAAAAAATATCATAAATAAACATCCTTATTTTAGAATCCTGTTTTATAAGGTTCTTGATTTGTTAATATTGCGCTCGTGGCATATTAAGCGAGAAATAATTCGATGGGAAAATAAATGCGAATGCAAAACATTAATTCTTGATGCGGGTTCTGGTTTTGGTCAGTATGCTTATTATCTTACATCGCGTAATAAATTCTGGAATGTATTAGGTGTTGATATAAATGAAGAATTAGTAAGTGATTGCAACAACTTTTTTCTAAAACTTAAAAAGACAAACGGAATTTTTAAAACAGCCGATTTAAGAAGTTTTGTAAAAGAAAACACCTTCGATTTAATTCTCTCGGTTGATGTAATGGAGCATATTGTAGAAGATGAACAGGTTTTTACAAACTTTTATAGATCTTTAAAACAGGGATCCATGCTTTTGTTATCTACTCCAAAAGAAAAGTTGGGGAAAGATAAACTGAAAAATTCAGATGATGCCATGGTTAGAAACGGTTATACCCCTAAAGAGATTGAAGATAAGCTGAAACGAGTTGGATTCTCGCGCGTAAATGTATTATACGCTTATGGTCCATCCGGTAAACTTTCATGGTATTTAAGCATCAAAATTCCATTGATAATTTTTAATGCTTATAAATGGCTGTTCTTATTAATCCCAATTTACTATCTGTTTGTATTTCCTGTATGTATGGTGTTAAATTATTTTGATGTAATGCGTTTACACCGCTCAGGAGATGGCCTGATTGTAAAAGCATGGAAATAATGTACTATTTTAGTGCATTAAACAAACATGAACTTTCCACTATATATCGCCAAACGTTACCTTTTTGCTAAAAAAAATAATAATGTAATAAACATTATTACTCGTATTGCTATTATTGGTGTTGCCGTGGGTAGTATGGCGCTTATTACAGTGCTTTCAGTTTTTAACGGTATAGAAGGTTTGGTAATTTCTATGTATAATGCCTTTGACCCTCAAATAAAAATTACAGCTGCTCAAGGAAAAGTTTTTAATCCTCAAGAAATTTATAGTATAAAAGAACATCCTGCTGTTGCATATTTTACAGAAGTATTAGAAGAAAATGCCTTGATAAAATATAAAGACAAACAATTTATAGGTACTATAAAGGGCGTAGATGAAAATTTTGTTCCCATGAGTAGATTAGATACCATGCTTACAGAAGGTTCATTTTGGTTTAATAATACACAAGAAAATTATGCTGTAGTGGGGTATGGCATTGCAGCCAATCTCGATATTAATCTACTTAATATGGCTACTCCATTATATCTTTATGTACCTAAAAGAACCGCTAATATTCATTCAAGACCCGAAGAAGCATTTAATGTTATGCCTGTTTATCCTTCCGGAATTTTTTCTGTACAATATGAATTTGATACTAAGTATATATTAGTACCAATAACTTTTGCACGCGATTTATTATTATATAAAAATGAAGTTTCGGCCATTGAGTTAGGATTAAAACC
>CALKJP010000018.1 GCA_937995645.1 uncultured Bacteroidia bacterium | reverse complement strand
CGTTCCTGTATTTTCATTATTAATTGTTTATGCTATTTATCATCACATCAACTGGCTTTTGTATGCTGCACAAGGCATGTGGGGAATTTCATTTTTATGTTTTCAGGTTACTGCTCTCCCCTATATTCTTCGCAATTCGCCACAAGAGCATCATACCGAAGCTATTTCATTAAGCTTTGCAACCTACAGTTTTGCAGGAATTATTTCAGGTTTACTAATTTTTATTCTTAATAAAATTGATGCCAATTATTTTGATGAAAAGACCATTTTGAGCATATTATCTGTTTTAGGATTTTTAAGTTTTATTTTCATCACTCGTATTAAAACAAAAGAAGTTATAAATGAAGAACCCTCAAAACTTTCTAACATTTATCATTTCGATTGGTGGTTAATTTTTAAAGCCTTAATTCCAACCATTATAATTTCAACCGGAGCGGGATTAACCATTCCGTTTATCGGTATTTTCTTTTATAATATTCATGGTTTAAATACCGATGTTTTTTCCATGTTTGCATCAATGGCAGCAGTTTTGGTGGCTATCAGCGCCATCTTGGTTCCTAGTATAAAGCAAAAATATTCATATCAAGTAGCAGTACCCACTACACAAAGTATTGCCGTAATTGCTTTATTTATTTTAGCCAGCACCGAATTTTTTAAAGATTACAACTGGGCAGTGTATATTGCCATCGTTTGCTATTTAATTCGTCAACCGCTCATGAATATGGCCGGACCAATGACTTCAGAAATCGTAATGAATTATGTAGGCGAAAAAAACAGAGAAATTGTGAGTGCTTTAAACACGGCTATTTGGTCAGGTGCATGGTTTTTAAGTTCGCGAATTTTTAAACTTTTGCGCGAAATAGATTTTGCTTATGCCAATGTTTTTTACATAACAGCTACACTTTATGCTGTTGGTGTTATCTGGTACTACTTTTTAATCAAAGATTATAATAATAAATTAGCAAGTAGCCATTAAAATATCAGGATTAAAGAATAAGGAGGTATAAGTTATAATTTTGGGGTGAATAGTAAATATATGAATTAATGTGCCAAAATACCGATTTGCCAATAAAGCAAATACTCTCAATAAAATTTAATTATTTACAATAAATTTTTCTAAAGCATCGCAATAATTTTTAAATCCCCAAGTATTAGGAACATTTCCATGCTCTGCATTGCGTATTAGATGAGCTTCTGAATAAATCCCATTGTAATTTTTATAAATTACTCTTCCATGTGTTTCTACATTTAAAAAAGTATCATTTAATCCATGTATCCACATAAATGGTTGTGCAACATTTTTTATTTTCTCAGCATTATCAAGTTTTAAATTAGTAAAATACGATGCGGGCATATTTAAAACAGCTGCATCTTGAACCATTACTGCAGATGAAGCAAAGGGCGCTTCTAATATGAGTTTAGAAGGTTTTAATGAACGTACTTTTGCACTTAGTTCTGTTGCAGGTGCTGAACCCATGCTAAAACCATATATCACTAATCTTTCAGAATTAAGTCCATTTTGTTTTAACCAACTTAGTGCAGCATCAACATCTTGATACAAGCCTTCTTCACTTGGTTTGCCTTCAGACATTCCATAACCTCTGTAATCAATCATTAATACTCCATAACGCATTTTTCCGCCAATATGTGCAAGTAATTTTGCACGTTGCCAGTAAAAATCCATGTGGTCTTTATTTCCATGGCAATACATAATAACTGTATCGGTAGCTATACGCGAAACATCACCTATATAAATTGCATAAATTTTATTTCCATCACTATCTAAAGTAAATTTATGAATATTGGCAGAAGGTATATCATAACTTGCATCAAGAATAAAATCAACTTCTCCATCGTAAGCGTCAAGTTTGTATTCGGTAATTTTTGACAAGTTGTATAAGTTATCATCTAAGCGTAAACAAGATGTAAATAATGCTATAAATATAAATTGTAAGCAGAATTGGTATTTGCCTTTGTTCATATACAAGCTGATTTCAAAAATTTTTACTTATTGAATAATATACTCCCCATGGAACATTACCAATGGGTGAAAAATAATCAACTACAATTTTTTCATTATAGGATGGGAATAATTTTATATCAATTTGATGATTCCACTTTCCTCTGTTAATAACAATTCCCGAATTTAAGTGAGCAATTATAAAACGTTCGTTTAAAACTCTGTGTGCTTTTACGGCATAAAAGTCGTACCAATGACTCATCCCAATGTATAAAAGGCTTTTTCTGTTTTTACCGATTAAGGAATATATATTAAAATCATGTTTAGGCCAAAATCGAAAATTTCCTTGCCAACGATCAATTAAAAAATTTAACGATGGATTTAATGAAAATCCCAAATTATAAAACTTAAGTGTATCAGGAGCTTTAAGCTGGTTTACTAAACCTATTTCTGTTTGAAAAACACCAAATGCAGCAGCGGTGGGATAAACTGCTCCAAATAAACTAATATCCTCATCGAGTCCATAAGCACCGCTTAAACTTGTAAATGGTATTGGTATAGTTGTACTTGCATAATTAATAAGAGGTCCTCCTATTGAAGCCCCAAATTGTTTTTCACCTTTATTTAAGGGTTTAATTAAACGCGTTGGAGAGCAAGAAGTATAAATTAATGATAATATAAATATAAAAATTAAGATCTTAAGGTTGTAAAGTTTTTGCATACATATCGGCTACAATTTTATCAATAGGCAAAGATAACATTTCAGATGAAAGGTCTGTATTATTTACCCATCTAAAAACACAGGTATTATTTACTCTTTTATCAAAATCAAAAGTAGTTTGTTTAACTTTAAATTGTAAATTACCGGAAGGTTCAACTAAGTAATAAATACTAATAATCTGATGATTGGGATTAAACGCTGAAAGCTGAAAAAAATCGGTAGTGTAAAAGTGGCGAATATTTTCAATAGGCTGGTTTAACTCCTCCATAAATTCACGCTTTAAGCAATCAATGGGTCCTTCGCCAAATTCTAAGCCTCCACCCGGAAACTTAGTTATTTCCATTCCTTTAATTAATTCATCTGCCAATAGAATTTTATTTTCATATTGCAATAATCCGTAAACTCGAATATTAAACATCATTAGATTTTAAATTTTTGATTTTTAAATAATGATTGTAGTATTAATATTTTTTTTCAGTTATCATTTTTCTTTAATCTGTTTTATATACTACTCTTATCATTTCGCGCTTTCCCGGTGGCCCTTTTAATGTTTGAACAACAAAACCTGCATTTTTAAAAGTTCTTTTTACTTCACCTTTGGCACAATAGGTAACAAAAATTCCATTGGGTTTTAAAAAAGAACATGCATGTAATAAAGTTTCTTCTGTCCACATTTCGGCTTGAGCTCTTGGTCCAAAGGCATCGTAATAAATTACATCAAACTTCTTATCTATGTAAAATTCCTGAAGTTTTAACTTATGCTTGCAAAAAATAAAATTTTCTGAAATAGATTGTTCTTTATTCCATAAGGCGATGTGCAGTTTTAACAAATTAGCATTATCAGCTCTATAATTTAATTTTTCTACAATTTCTACTTCTAAAGGAAAAGCTTCTATGGTATGATATTCAAATTTATATTGAGGATATTTTTTTGCTTCTTCAAGCGTTAGCAAAGCATTTAAACCGGTACCAAAACCTACTTCTAAAATAGCAATTTCATTATTAAATTGTTGCAATAAAAAATATCGTAAGCCATTATTGATAAAAACATGCACCGATTCCTGCTCTGCTCCATATCGTGAATGATAGGTTTCATCTAATTCTTTAACGTATAACGTAAATGAACCATCGGCAGTTTTGATTAATTCGTACATTTTATTTAAATAAA
>CALKJP010000017.1 GCA_937995645.1 uncultured Bacteroidia bacterium | reverse complement strand
ATGTGGTAATTGTGTGTTCCAGTCGTTATAAAAAAAGTGAGATGGAAAAGGTTCCATTTCAAAAAATGTAAATTGTTTTTCATCTTCGCTTATTTCTTCATTTATAGGGTTTCTAATTGCCAGATAATAATTTATTTGATTAATTAAAGCATAAGGTACATTTGGTAAATTAAATAATGAATCAATTAATTTATAAACTTCCGAATCTTTTTTATTCCGAATGGTTAAAAAGAAACTAAGGTCTTTTATTACTTCTGAATTACATTTTTTGCAGTCTAAAATCGAATCAATAATGGATATTAATTCTTCTTCGTTTTCATATTTCTTAGGATCAATTAAAAACCGATTTCCGTAAACTACAATAGCCTGCACGGTATCGCTACTGCCTTTTTCTCCCCCTGTATTTTTATCAGGTAAACAAGCAAATGAATACCGGCAAAAGCTCAGTAAAATCAGGCTTAGTATAATGATTTTTGTACTCAATTTTATTTTTTAAGGACAGCTAAATTAGTAAAATCTCAGATTTTACCTAATTTTTCAGAAAATTCAAGCATTTTATTTGTCCTGCATAGCAATAATTATGCAGGTATAGCTGATGTATTGGCAGCCCTTTTTACAGGTTACATAACCAATTCCAATGTCTTTTAATTTGCTGTTAAATGGCTTGTCGTCATCCATTCCGAGTAAATGTTTTCTATGTCCTAAACTAGGAGTTTCTTTATCAATTATTAAATCATTTATGGCTTCTATACCGTCTTTTGCACCGGCTTGAATTGATTCAAAAAAATTATCCTGCTTGTTTTTAAGCCATTTTTTGGGTAAGGTATATCCTGCTTCATGGATTAATATATTTACTCCTTGTCCTTTTTTATTTACATGCGAAAAGTAATTGTTTTCGGCCATATCCAAAGCTCTTGCTTCAGCTACTTTGGCAAGTGTTTCGTTCCAGATTAAAGCAGGACGAGCATCAACTTTTTTTAAGTTTAATTTTAATTTGTCGCCATATTCTTTCGGATTAGCTCTAAATTGGTTGATGTATTCAAAGGCTTTTTTGGCTTCTTCTTTATTTACTTCTATATTTTTAGTAGGAGTAAACGAGAGGAAACTTACACCAATTAATATACTGAACAATAAAATTACTTTTTGCATCATTGTTTTATTTAAATTCTTTTTCAATTTTTATGCTTAAACCGTTTTGCTGTGCTATGCGAATGCCATTTTGTGTAATAACAGCAACTATCGGAATAGAATCAAGCGAAATGACTTCTATGGCAGCTTTGCCTTTTCCTATAACGCTAAAACTGTATTGAAAACGATGTTGTTTTTCAAAGCTTATAAATTCTTCGTTTTCATTTAATACCTTTACATTAAAGTAATTGATGGTATCAGTAGGTAAATCTGTGGCCGAATAAACCGCATAGGCAATTTGATTTTGACGGTCGGTTTCTACCTTTCTGCATGCAAAAAGTGAGAATATAAACACCAATATGAATACTATTTTTGGCATCGAATAATTTGTTCAAAAATATAGTTTAAAATGAAATCAAAAAAGAAACATCAAATTCTAAACGTATTTTATATACTGATAGTGTATTTTACACCTTTTAATCAAGTAATTTCGCAAACAAAAAAAAATACCATGGCAAATAATTATAAACCGGTAATAGCAATTCACGGAGGAGCAGGAACCATTTTAAAACAGCACATGACAGCTGAAAAAGAAAAAGCTTATCAGGAAAAATTAAACGAAGCTTTAATGGCGGGATATACCATTTTAGAAAAGGGAGGAAGCGCTTTGGATGCCGTAGAAGCTGCCATAAAAATTATGGAAGATAGTCCACTGTTTAATGCCGGAAAAGGTTCGGTTTTTACCAATGCAGAAACTATTGAAATGGATGCATCTGTAATGGATGGAAGTAATTTAAAAGCAGGAGCCATTGCAGGAGTTAAAACTATTAAAAACCCCATAATTGCTGCGCGAGCTGTTATGGAAAAATCAGAACACGTATTTTTAATTGGCGATGGTGCAGAGCAATTTGCCGCCAAACAAGGAATAGAAATAGTGAGTCCTGATTATTTTAAAGATGAAAACCGTTTGCAGCAACTTAGAAAAATTAAAGAACAGGAAAAAACAATTCTTGATCATGACGGAGAAAAAGGTGAAATAAATTCAGAAATTGAATTTAATACCGAAATAGATAAAGATAAAAAATATGGAACTGTAGGAGCTGTGGCGCTTGATAAATATGGTAATTTAGCAGCAGCAACTTCTACCGGAGGCATGACTAATAAAAGATACGGAAGGGTAGGAGATGCCCCGATAATAGGAGCCGGAACTTATGCCAATAATGCTACCTGTGCTGTTTCATGCACCGGACATGGTGAGTATTTTATCAGAAATGTGGTTGCTTACGATGTTTCTGCTTTAATGGAATATAAAGGCTTATCTTTGCAAAAAGCTGCCGAATGGATAGTAAATGATAAGTTAGAAAAACAAGATGCCAGAGGCGGTTTAATTGCCATTGACAGAAAAGGAAACATCAGTATGCCATTTAATACTCCGGGGATGTACAGAGCCTGTATGGATGCCAATGGAAATAAAACGATTAAAATTTATAAAGATTAAAAATCATTGTTAAAACATTTATTTTGAATACTGATAAAACAATTTCTTACGTTGCTACTACTTTTTATGGATTAGAGCAGGTATTAAGTGAAGAACTATTAAATTTAAAAGCCGAAGATATTGCCGTACACAATCGAGCAGTATCTTTTAAAGGCAATAAATCGTTGTTATATGAGACAAATCTTAAATTAAGAACTGCTTTGCGCATTTTACAACCCATTTCAAATTTTCATGTAAGCGATCAACAAAGTTTATATAATGGTGCAAAAGCCATAAAATGGGATAACTTTATGCATGCTGAACAGAGCATTTATATTCATGCCATCAGCAATCATCCGGCATTTAATAATACCATGTTTGTTGCTCAAAAAGTGAAAGATGCCATTGCTGATTATTTCAGAGAAACAACAGGTAAAAGGCCATCTATTGATAAGTTTGATCCGGATATACAAATTCAGGTGCATATCAGTAAGGATAAATGT
>CALKJP010000016.1 GCA_937995645.1 uncultured Bacteroidia bacterium | reverse complement strand
TCTTCATTCCAGCGAATTGATACCAATAGAGTAGGTGGAGTATTTTATAATTCATTTATCGCTCCTCAAAATCAAAATATAATTCTTTGGGTAGCAGTAACAGATGATAAAACACCTATTTCGCAATTACAAAATACACGCATTCGTATTTCTACACATCCTGATAATTTTACAAGTGCTGTTACAATTAATGGATCGTATTTTACTTTTTCAGGAAATGAAGTTTGGCAGTTTGCTATAAATACCGTATTATTTCCGCTAAATACACCTTTATACATGCGTTTTTATACTAACGATGGTGATCATGCAACCGATACGGAAATGCCTACTACTAATCTAATTATACAGTATAAAACATATTGGTCTTTTATTATTCAATAATTGTGAGCATGAAAAAATTAATACCATATTTTGTTGTTATAACATTGATTTCCTGTAAAAAAGAAGTTGTTGAGGTTTCTCCACAACCATATATTGAATTTATAGATATATTTCCAAAAGAAGTGAAACAAAACTCAGATGAAATTTTAATTACCATAAAATACAGAGATGGAGATGGCGATTTGGGAGATAATAATCCGGATGTAAAAAATGTGTTTTTGAAGGATTTAAGAAATAGTTTATATTATTCGTTTCGTTTAAAACAATTAGCTCCGGATGATGCCGGAATTGCAATAACCGGAAAAATAAATATAAATATGGGTAGTACCATCATGGTAAGTAATGCTGATCAGGAATATGCAAATTTCGGACTATTTGTTATTGATAGAGCCGGAAACGCCAGTAACATTGTAGTAACCGATTCTATTATTGTTAAAAAATAATTACTCATGCGAAATTTGCTTTTCATTTTTATACTCACTCTATTTTGTTCTTGTTCCGGATTTAAAGAATTATCAGTTAGTGATATTCAAAGTTTAAATGTGCAAAATATAGATAGTAAAAGTGCTACATTTAAAGTAGGCGTTACCATTAAAAATCCTAATTCGTTTAAGATTAAAGTAACTGCAGGAGAATTAAATGTTAAACTTGGTAAAAAAGAAATTGGAAAAGCTTTGCTAAAAAATAAAATTGTTATTCCTGCTAAGTCAGAAAAAACACATGAATTTGAAATTTCAACCGATTTATCCACACTTGGTTTAGCAGCTATTCCTATGATAACAGAATTGATAAAATCAAAGAAAACATCAGTAACTCTTGATGGTTATGTAAAAGGCAGGGCATTGTTTATTACAAGAAAAATTGATATCAAAAGAACTGATACAATTGATATTGGTAAAAATTAAAAAAGGGCTTTTAAGCCCTTTTTTAATTTTTTATCTAATTACAACCGTTTCTTCAACTGTTTTATCTTTTTCTAAGCGAATTGAACTTGTCCCTTTTAATGTATCTTTATAAGTGCCTAAAATACTGTCAGTAACTGTTTCAACAATGTAAGCATCAATGGTAAAAATAGCATCATTTGGAAATTCAAAAGCAGCTTTGCCGGAAGCATCGGTTGTTTGAGTTGCTTCTAATTCGCCCGGTTTTGATGGAGCAGGAATATCACGAGCATGAAGGTTTACAGTAGCATTATAAACCGGCTTATTGTTTTTATCTACAACAGTTACAATTCCTTTTGCGGGACCTTGTCTGCGACAAGCACTAAGTATAACAGTTGATATAACTGCGAACAAAAATAATCTATTAAAAGTCTTCATAATTTTTTGATTCTATTTTTGTAATATTGCTTTCGTTTAACAAAAATAAGAAATTATGATCAAAAAAATCATTTTATCGTTTATCATTTTATTTTCCTGCATAAAATTTAATGTTTCGGCTCAAGATAAAGTTGTCAAAAAGCAACCAGAACCAATCGTATTAATCAAAACTGATTTGGGCGATATAAAAGTGAAGTTGTATAATGAAACACCTATTCATCGTGATAATTTTTTAAAGCTTGCATCAAACGGGAAATATGATGGAAGTATTTTTCATCGAGTTATTCCTCAATTTATGATACAAGGTGGCGGAACAAATGGTGGAACACAAGATATTGGAGAGCAGATTCCTGCTGAAATTCGTCAGCAATTTATTCATAAAAGAGGAGCTTTGGCTGCCGCCAGAATGGGAGATAATGTAAATCCTGAAAGAAAATCATCCGGTTCGCAGTTTTATATTGTACAGGGAAGAAAATATACTGCGCAAGATTTACAAATGATGGCGCAACGAACAGGTTTTGCATATACTCAGGAACAAATTGATGAATATGTAAAAAACGGTGGCGCCCCTCACTTAGATGGCGCTTATACCGTATTTGGCGAAGTGCTGGAAGGGATGGATGTGGTTGATAAAATTGCCGCTGTAGAGCGAAATGCCGCTGATAAACCTTTACAGGACATTAAAATGACTATGAAGGTTTTAAAAAAGTAATTTTCAATGTGCAAATTTAGCAATACGCAAATTTGTAAATGAGAAATCTAATTTTAATTAATTGCTACTAATCTTAATGAATTTCTATTAATCTTAATTAAAAAAATGTTAGAAAAAATATCACATCTTATACAAGAGATAGAAGCTGAATTGATTGATAGCGCTGAAAAGGCAGAACAGTTTCGTTTAAAATATTTAAGTAAGAAAGGAATTTTAAACGATTTGTTTGAAGAATTTAAAACTATTGCAAACGAACAGAAAAAAGAAGTAGGGAAGCATCTTAATATTTTAAAACAAAAAGCGCAGGAAAAGTTTGATTTAGCAAAAGAAAACCTTGAAAATTCTGTTAATACAGAAGAACTGAATATAGATGTTACTTTGCCCGGTGAACCATTTTCAATAGGTTCGCATCATCCAATTTCAATAGTACGCAGAGAGATCATTGATGTTTTTTCGCGCATTGGTTTTACAGTGGCCGAAGGCCCTGAAATTGAAGACGACTGGCACAACTTTACATCATTAAACTTTCCTCCTGATCATCCGGCACGCGACATGCAGGATACTTTTTTTATAGAAGATGAAATTGCTTTGCGTACGCACACTTCTTCTATTCAGATACGTGTAATGGAAAACCAAAAGCCACCAATTCGCATACTGGCTCCCGGAAGAGTGTATAGAAACGAGGCAATTTCTGCCAGAGCGCATTGTTTTTTTCATCAGATAGAAGGTTTGTATATTGACGAAAATGTTTCATTTGCTGATTTAAAACAAACACTTTTATATTTTGCCAAAGAAATGTTTGGCGAAGAAACGAACATACGTTTACGCCCCTCTTATTTCCCATTTACCGAACCAAGTGCAGAAATGGATGTTTCATGCCCTTTTTGCAAAGGAAAAGGTTGTAATATTTGCAAAGGCAGCGGTTGGGTTGAAATTTTGGGTTGTGGTATGGTAGATCCGAATGTGCTCGAAAATTGTAGCATTGATAGTAAAAAATATACCGGTTATGCTTTTGGAATGGGGATAGAACGTATCAGCATGCTTAAATATCAGGTAAAAGATTTACGTCTGTTCTCCGAAAACGATCTTCGATTTTTAAATCAATTTAAATCGGTGTTATAACATTAAATGTCTTTTAAAGAAGGGCTATAATTTTAATTGATAGTCCATGTGTCGTTTCCTGCAAGTAATTTATCTAAATCGCCTAATCCCTTTTTGGCAATAGCATCGCTTATTTGTTGTTGTAATTCATCTTCGTAGCATGGGCGGTCTTCTTCATAAAATACACCAAATGGGCGTGGTAAAAAGTCTGAATCACAAGGGCTGTTAAAGAATCTGGCTAAAATTCCTGCTTTGGTTCTGTCGTGTTCATCATGTATCCATAAATCATTAAGTGACGATTCATTTACATCAACCACAATAGGCTTGAAACCATCCAGTTTAATTCCCTTTGAGTTATTTTCTCCAAACAATAACGGTTTTTGATGTTCTAACATTAATGTGTTATTTGCTTTTACGCCTTTTTCTGTAAATACTTCAAAAGCACCATCATTAAATACATTGCAGTTTTGATAAATTTCTACTACCGATGTTCCTTTGTGCTTATTGGCGCGCAATAGTACATCGCGTAAATGTTTGGGGTCTCTGTCTATAGATCGGGCAACAAAAGTTCCATCAGCTCCAAGCATTAATGCCACAGGATTAAAGGGGTGGTCAATAGAACCCATTGGGGTTGATTTTGTTATTTGACCATGTGGAGAAGTAGGGGAGTATTGTCCTTTTGTTAATCCGTAAATTTCGTTGTTAAACAAAAGAACATTAACATCCAGATTTCTTCTTAAAAGGTGTATAAAATGATTTCCTCCAATTGAAAGTGCATCACCATCACCGGTAATAATCCAAACGCTTAATTCAGGGCGGGTAGCTTTAAGCCCGCTTGCAATAGCTGTTGCTCTGCCATGAATACTATGCATTCCGTATGTTTCCATATAATATGGGAAGCGTGATGAACAACCAATTCCGGAAATGAAAACAATCTCTTCGCGCTTAAGTCCAAGTTCAGGCATTACGCTTTGAACCTGTTTTAAAATGGAATAGTCGCCACATCCAGGGCACCAGCGCACATCCTGGTCGCTTGCAAAATCTTTGGCAGTAAGTGGTTTGTTATTTTGAGTTGCTGTTTCCATATAATTTTAATTTAAGCCTTACGCCTAAATATTTAATTCTTTTACTTTGTTTACAATTTCCTCTACCGAAAAAGGCAGTCCTTTTATTTTGTTAAATGGTTTTGCATCAATTAAAAACTTGTCTCTAATAATTTTTACTAATTGCCCATTATTAATTTCAGGAACAATTATAGTTTCGAAAGAGCGTAAAAGTTTTTCGAAGTTCTTAGGGAATGGATTCAGGTATCTTACATGGATGTGCGATACATCTATTCCTTCAGCACGTAATTGTCTTACAGCTGTTTTAATAGAACCATAGGTTGAGCCCCAGCCAACTATTGCAATTTTCCCGCTTTCATTTCCATTATCAACTTTTTGTAAAGGAATATAATCGGCTATTCTGTCAACTTTTTCTTGACGAAGTTTTACCATGAATTGATGGTTTTCAGGGTCGTAAGAGATATTTCCCGTTTCGTTTTCTTTTTCAATTCCTCCTATACGGTGCTCTAATCCAGCTGTTCCGGGTATAGCCCAGTTGCGAGCTAATTTCTCATCGCGTTTATATGGAAGAAATTTTTCGCCTTCTTTCAACATTTCTTTTTGAGCAAAATTGGGTTTAAATGTTTGTAAGCCTGCTGCACTTGGAAATTTCCACGGTTCAGCACCATTGGCAATGTATCCGTCTGATAAAAAGAAAACCGGAGTCATGTGCTCTACTGCTATTCGGGCTGCTTCATAAATGGCATTAAAACAATCTGCTGGTGATTGTGATGCAATAATTGGCACAGGAGCTTCTCCATTTCTGCCATACATGGCTTGTAGTAAATCGGCTTGTTCGGTTTTGGTGGGCAATCCGGTTGAGGGGCCTCCACGCTGAACATTTATGATAATCAATGGTAATTCTAACATAAAGGCTAATCCGATAGCTTCTGTTTTTAAAGCAATTCCGGGGCCTGATGAGGCGGTAACTCCTAAATTTCCGCCAAAACTTGCTCCAAT
>CALKJP010000015.1 GCA_937995645.1 uncultured Bacteroidia bacterium | reverse complement strand
AAGGCATTGCAGGTTCATCGGCAGGTGCTATTACTACCTTCGCTCTTGCCTTAGGTTTTAATTCTGATGAAATCGATCAAATATTAAAATATCCCTTCAAAAATTTTCTGAAAGATACAGATGCGGGGAAATATCGAATGGTTGATAAAGATGGAAAACTTGCTGTTGGTGAAGACAAAGCCAATCCGGAAACAGGCACAAAAGAAATGGGAAGAAGTGCAACTAAATTTAAGTTTGATTTTAATAACAATGCCACTCAAATTGGAGACAATGTTGTCAAAAGAGGGAAACGAGAATTACTCTTTGGAGCATTTTTTAAAATAATAACTGATGGTGTTACAAGTAATCTACAGCAGTTAACAAATATAACGTCTCGCCTACTAAAAAATAACTCACCTGAAGATGCCTCTCCATTTTGGCGTGGTATGTTTCGTTGGGCACTTCGCCCCAACAATAATATACTGACCAAAATAGGTGTTGCACGATTTTTAAGGTTACTCTTTTTTAAACTTATAGTTCCTAAGGTTTTTGATTCGCCTATTAAAGCGGATACGAATACTGTAATGGCTCTTTTTGCTGATAGAGGAATGTTTTCGGGTTTTGCGGTGCGCGAATTTTTTATGGATTTAGTTCTTTATGCTGCCACAAGAAATACACACTTTCATAGAGAGTTTGTAAAAATAGTTGAAGATAAAAGCATTGAAGATTTAACTAAATCTTTTGGAAAGGATGTTAAGGGTGATTTTCTTTCAGCAAAAATCAACACAAAAGATATTGGGAGTTCACTACTGAAATATGAAAACAACTTTGCGCTGAAAGAAGGCAGGGCTGCTTCTAAAATAGGTCGTGATAAGGATTTGGAATTTATATTGCATATACTATCAAATTTAACATTCAAACAATTTAATAAAATTACTAAAGTTAATTTTGCCGTATGTGTATCTAATTTTACTACTGACTTTCCTGTATATTTCAGTCATACCTATACCCCCGATTTTAAGGTAATGGAAGCCGTAGCTGCTTCAATGAGCATTCCTCCTGCTATCAAACCATTATACAACGAATCAGATGTGGTTACACCAATAAGCAAAACAAAAAGGATTGACGTTCAAACAGACAAGGGTTCTATTCCTTTTGTAAATACGCAAGGCGAGTTTGATATTGCTGATTATCATTTATATGAGCATATAGTAAAAGTCGCTATTACCCAAATAATGGGTAACGAAGGAATACATATTAACATAAACAATACAATAGATATTAGTGCATTTCTTGAGCCTATGAGAAATTTAGTTATCGGAAAAAACGATTCAGATACACAAACTCCCTTAATACACAAAGACCTACCAATTACATTAAATCAAGCAGTAAATGGAGTAATATACACAGTTGACCATACACTTCTTCAATTCTTTTATAATGCTACCTATAAAGGAATGTTTTTTGACGGTGGGTATCGAAACAATATTCCATATAACTATTTCCGCACTTCCGAAGGTAAACTACCAGGAGTATTAGCAATCAAATTGGATGCGCATTTTCCGCCAGACTTGCTTGCAGAGGTAGTTGAAAAAATTCGTGAACTTGTTCCGCTTCAAAATGCTTTACGCGACAGCTTTTTAGATGGTGATGATGATATTACTCAGCACATTTTAGGGCTAATTAATGAAAAACGAATAGAGGTTGAAAATCAGGTTGCCATTATTTTTGCCCGATACCTTGAAAAATGGGTGTTGGGTGCTGTAAGTAAAACAGACAAGGATAAACGGAAAAAGCACAGGCAACAAATGCAAAAAAATAATAAAGCTATTCGTAAACTCACTGATGCTGCCATTAGCTATTATCTTAAAAATCGTTTAAGTGCTCCATGGAAATACACTAAATCTATTATAAATACCGCATTTGAGGGTTATGCTTATGGTAGCGAAAAAGGGCAGGTGAAATTTCTATCTGACCACAACCATATTTTACCATTGTATGACTATGGTATAGGTACTTATGATTTTGAATTAAACGAAGTACTTCCACAGGTGGGGCTTGCACAGGCAAAGGCAGAAGAAGCAACCTTAATTTTTTTTGACTCATGACTTTTATCAGCATACGACATATTTGGCTATTCTTATTATTGCTAAGTCCTGTTTTAAGTTTTTCACAATTTGGAAAGTTTAAAACAAAGCAAGATTCAAAAAATAGGTATAAATTAATTGATACAACAAGGAATAAGGTCTTATTTAGTAAATGCGTTTACATCAAGCCCATCTTGGACAATTTTGAAAACACGAATCAACAATATATTAGATTTATTTTATTAAAAAAAGGTAAAAAAATAACCGTTTTTGACGGTATAAAATGTGAAATTGTAACTTCTATTGAATGTGATAGTTTAACTTTCTCTGAGGTGGATGACAGCAGGTTCAAAGTAACTATAAAAAGTGAAACCCCAAAAAATGTAATTCAAGGTACTGTGCATAACAAAAGAAAGGAATTGAATTTCTTACTAAATGTTGCTACTGCCGAAATAAAAGGTTATTACTCTCCTTTAGTTTACATATGTTATAATAAAAATCGAGATTTATTAATTTATAAGATTAGCTCACTTGGGATTTTAATGGATGAAAACTTTAAACCGATATATTCACTTGAATATCTTATCGAGTACGATGATGGTTCTTTCTCTGGAAAAGGTTTAAAAGAAAAACTTTACGGAGTGATTGATGCAGAAGGGAAAGTAAAAATTCCGTTTATTTATCAAAATTTGAATAGGATTAATAACACTTTTTTTTCAGCATTAGACAACTATAATCATGCTGGAATTATTAATTTGGATAATCAAATTATTATACCATTTGAGTACGATTGTTTTGACAAAGGATATATAAACTGTAATCAAATATGTAAGCCCGTCACAGATAGCATTTTTATGCTGAAAAAAAACGGTAAGACCATAGTAATTGATGCTAACAATCAAATAATTATTCCGGTTGACGCATATAAAGACATGTCAGTAATTACTGAATATTTTCTTCGAGTTAAATGTAAGAATAATCTTTTAGGCGTTTTTGATTTAAAAAAGCAAAGAGAAATTTTCCCCTGTGTTTACGAAAATATTGAAATGCTTGATGATTTTTTAATTGCATATAAAAATACTCGCATGGGTGTTCTGAATTTATATAGTGGTGAAATTCGGATTCCGTTTAATTATGAAAGCTCATATAACTACTTTCAAAAAAATGACACTATATATTTGATCTTGGAAAGAGAAGGAAAGAAGGGAGTTATGACCATTGATGGATTTGAAAAAATTCCATTCATTTTTGATGATATATCGTATGAAAATCCTTTTCTACTAATAAAACAAAAGGGATTATATGGAGTAGTTAGTACTACAACCTTTAAAGAAATTTTACCTTGTAAATATTCAAAAATAAACACTCATAACCTACGAGTGGAAAAAATAGAAGGAACAGGGATAAAAAAAGGTATCTTTAATAATGAAGGTTTGATACTTTGGGATGATTAAGACATAAGAAAAAACAATTGACCGCAAGCACATTTAAAAATCACACAGGCCGGGTTGCCGTCATACTGAGCCAGTCGAAGTGCAAAATTTTTAAATAAGCTTGCTTCCCAATAAAAAAGAAAAATGCCCTCTCCAAAAAAACTAAATTTTCGTGCGAACGCTCGTTGTCACGACATAAAAGACAGTCGTTCATTGACAAGTATGCAGTAAATTTAAGTGTTGTAGCTCGGAGGACAAGTAACTGTAGGAAGAAACCACTGGTTACAACAGCGCACTGGCGGCAATAGCGGGTGAAGTGAGTTTATAAACTTTATTTCACTAATTTTATATTGTGCGTATTCGACAGTTTAGTGTTTCAAATCCGCCACTGCGCCAGTGCGCAAAACGTTAGCAGCAAGGCTATCGGACGACTGCGAGCACATTGACGGAGTAACAAAAAGACGTTGAATGACTGTCCCCGTGTTCAACTTTTCGGCAGACTTTGGCGTAGTATTTTAGAACTGTTCTATTTATTTTGGCTTGGTGTCAGTAATTCAGTGTCTAAAAGGACTTGTTAACGGACTGACAATTATCCGACAGCTTTAGAACTAACGATTAAAGATTTTTTTGAAAATAGATGAGTAATAACAGACAGGTAATGCTTTTCATAGCAATGAGTTTGGACGGTTACATCGCCAAACCTAATGACGACTTGAGTTTTTTATCAATAGTTGAGAAAGAAGGTGAAGATTATGGCTATGCT
>CALKJP010000014.1 GCA_937995645.1 uncultured Bacteroidia bacterium | reverse complement strand
AAGCAAAGCAAGTTCTTTAATGCTTATATCTTTGCCGGTACCAATATTAATTAATCCCGGTTCATTATAATTAATCATTAAAAAAAAGCATGCATCTGCCAAATCATCTACATGTAAAAATTCGCGCATAGGATTACCTGTGCCCCAAATGGTAACAAAAGGTAATCCTTTAATTCTTGCTTCATGAAATTTACGAAGCAATGCTGGTAGTACATGCGAATTATTTAAGTCATAATTATCGTTAGGACCATATAAGTTTGTAGGCATCACCGAAATATAATTACAACTATATTGCGAACGGTAAGCATCGCACATTTTTATCCCTGCAATTTTTGCAATGGCATAAGGCTCGTTGGTAGGCTCTAACAATCCGGTTAATAAATATTCTTCTTTAAGCGGCTGAGGTGCCATTTTTGGATAAATGCACGATGAACCTAAAAATAACAATTTCTTTACTTCATTTTTATAAGACGCATGAATGACGTTATTTTGAATCATCAAATTATCGTACAAAAATTCTGCACGATACGTGTTGTTGGCATGAATACCTCCAACCTTGGCTGCTGCTAAAAAAACATATTCAGGTTTTTCAATACTAAAAAAATCTTCAACTGCTTTTTGATTTCTTAGGTCAAACTCTTTCGATGTTCTAACAACAATGTTAGAATATCCTTCTTTTTTAAGTTTTCTGACAATGGCAGAACCAACCATTCCGCGATGTCCTGCCACATATATTTTTGATGTCTTATCCAATTTAAAAAAATTATTCTTGCTGACTGATTATATTGTGACCACCTTCAATCAAATATTTTTCACGCTTATACAGGGCAATATCTGATTGTACCATTTCATCGCACAATTGTTTTACGGTATATCTTGGCTTCCATCCTAATTTTGTTCTGGCTTTTGTGGAGTCGCCAATTAACAAATCCACCTCGGTAGGTCTGAAATATTTTGGATCAATTTCAATTAAAATTTTTCCGGTAGCTTTATCTATACCTTTTTCATTAATACCTGATCCTTTCCATTCTAAAGAAATTCCTACATTGTTAAAAGCCATTTCGGCAAATGTTTTTACAGAAATTTTCTCTCCGGTTGCCAATACATAATCATCCGGATTTTGTTGTTGCAACATTAACCACATACCTTCCACATAATCTTTAGCATGTCCCCAGTCGCGCTCGGCATCTAAATTTCCTAGATATAATTTTTCTTGTAATCCTAAACTGATGGCTGCAGCAGCACGGGTAATTTTACGTGTAACAAATGTTTCGCCTCTTATCGGGCTTTCATGATTAAATAAAATCCCATTGGCTGCAAAAATTCCATAAGCTTCACGATAATTTTTGGTAATCCAATAGGCATATACTTTTGCAACACCATAAGGGCTACGAGGATAGAATGGTGTTGTTTCTTTTTGTGGTATTTCCTGAACCAATCCATACATTTCTGAAGTGCCTGCCTGATAAAATTTTGTCTTTTTTTCCAAACCAAGAATTCGGATTGCTTCTAAAATTCTTAAAGCACCTATTGCATCTGCGTTGGCTGTATATTCAGGTGTTTCAAACGAAACCTTTACATGCGATTGGGCGGCGAGATTATAAATTTCGTCCGGTTGTGTTTCTTGTATTATACGTATTAAATTGGTACTGTCTGTTAAATCTCCATAATGAAGAAAAAGATTTACTCCTTTTTCGTGGCGATCTTTATACAAATGGTCTATTCTATCTGTATTAAATAAAGAACTGCGTCTTTTTATTCCATGCACTACATAGCCTTTATTTAATAAAAACTCTGCTAAGTATGCTCCATCTTGTCCGGTAATACCGGTAATTAATGCTGTTTTTTTCATTCTGTTTTAATAAGATGATTTTGCAGCTCCAATATTCTCAATTGGATGCCAGGTTGTTTTAATTTCCTGTAAATCTAAAATCATATATGGATTTTCAACTTCAGCGCTATTCCAATTTTTATGATAGATAAATGCTCGCTTTACATTTAATGATGCATTTTGTTGAATCTTTTTAATTTCATCTTTATTATCTCTGCAATATACAATAGCATTTACATCCATGTGGGATGAAAAATGGCTGTGTAATTCTTTTGATGTTCCCGTTAAAATATTTACTACTCCGCCCGTTACATCTGATGAATTTAATACTTCGGCAAATGAAACCGAACATAAAGGTTTGCTTTCTGAAGCTAAAACCACACAAGTATTACCTCCTGATATACATGGTGCAACAACGGAAACCAGCCCCAATAAAGCAGAATCTTCAGGAGCTATAATGGCAACAACTCCCGTTGGCTCCGGAACAGAAAAATTAAAATGCGAAGAGGCAACCGGATTTACTGTACTGTATAATTGAATGTATTTATCGCACCAACCGGCATAATACACTAAGCGGTCAATACTTTGGTTTACCTCTTCTTCTGCTGCTTTTGCAGTTGATCCTTGTTGCTGAAGTTCTGCTATAAATTGAGCTTTTCTGCTTTCCAGCATTTCTGCTATGCGGTATAAAATCTGACTGCGATTAAACGCTGCTCTTCCACTCCAGCCTCCAAATGCGCCTCTTGCTGCAACCACAGCATTTCTGAAATCCTTACGCGAAGAAAGACAAACATTAGCCAGTAATTTACCATTTTTATCTTTTAAAGGATAATATCTTCCGCTTTCTGTTCGAGGAAACTGGCCTCCTATATAAATTTTGTATGTTTTTAAAATTTCCAATCTGCTCATATATTAATGTTTAAACATTAAATAAAATTATAAATTTAAATAAGGCATTAAACCATGTATGCCTCCTTCGCGACCATATCCACTTTCTTTGTAACCACCAAAAGGCGAAACGGGGTCAAACTTGTTATATGTATTAGCCCAAACTACACCTGCTCTTAATTTGGTTGTAAGATTGAAAATCTTAGAACCCTTATCTGTCCATACTCCGGCTGATAAACCATAAGGAATATTGTTGGCTTTTTCTATTACTTCTTCGATGGTTCTAAAAGTTTGTATGGTTAATACAGGTCCGAAAATTTCTTCTTGTACAATTCTGCTTGATTGTGCAACATTAATAAATAAAGTTGGCTTGCACCAAAAACCTTTTTTAGGCAGGTTACAAGATGATTGATAAATTTCAGCTCCTTCGTTAATACCAATTTTGATATATTTGTTAATGGTAGCTAATTGTTCTTTTGAGTTAATTGCTCCTATGTCGGTATTTTTATCTAAAGGGTCACCTATAATTAAGGTTTCTAATCGGTCTTTTAATTTTTGAATTACTTTATCTGCTATATTTTCCTGAATAAACAAACGGGAACCTGCACAACATACATGTCCTTGGTTAAAGAAAATTCCATTAATAACACCTTCTACAGCCTGATCTATTGGAGCATCTTCAAAAATAATATTGGCAGCTTTTCCACCAAGCTCCATGGTAGTTTTTTTGTTGGTGCCGGCAACAGCATTTATTATTATTTTACCAACAGCAGTAGATCCGGTAAAAGCAATTTTATCAACTCCGGGATGATTTACTATGGCTGCACCTGTTGCACCCGCTCCGGTAATAATATTTACTACGCCATCGGGTAATCCGCTTTCCTGAATTATTTCAGCTAATTTCAATGCTGTTAATGGCGTTGTTTCTGCAGGTTTTAAAACTACTGTATTTCCTGCTGCTAATGCCGGAGCTATTTTCCATGCAGCCATAAGTAATGGAAAATTCCATGGAATAATTTGTCCTGCAACGCCTATCGGCTGTGGATTTCTGTTTGGAAAAGCATATTCTAATTTATCTGCCCATCCTGCATAATAGAAAAAATGATTGGCTGCTAATGGAACATCCACATCACGTGATTCACGAATAGGCTTACCCCCATCCATGGTTTCAATTACAGCAAATTCTCGTGCGCGCTCCTGAATCATTCGGGCAATGCGATAAATATATTTTCCGCGCTCGCGGGGGGGCATTTTTTTCCACACATTTTCGTATGCTTTACGTGCGGCTTTTACAGCTTTATCTACATCGCTCGTATCGGCTTCTGCTACCATAGCCAAAACCTGCTCAGTTGCGGGATTTATGGTTGCAAAATATTTTCCTTTGGCAGGTTTTACAAATTTTCCGTCAATAAATAAATCGTATTTTTCTTTTAAGCGAATATGATCGGTACTTTCAGGAGCGGGTGCATACTCCCACGATGTATTGAATTGCAATTTTGGATTTTCTTTTTTTGTCATAAATTTTCTTCTTAATCAATTGAAAAATAATCTTTGCTTTGATAAACGCCAGTAGCTTCTTTCATAATCTGCATCAGCAAATCATTGGCAAGCGAGCTTGCTCCAAATCTGAACCACTCATTTGTAAGCCATGCTTCACCTAAGGTTTCGCGCACCATTACTAAATTTTGAATGGCTGCTTTTGCAGTAGAAATTCCACCTGCAGGTTTCATCCCTACCATTTTTCCTGTGGCATAATAAAAATCGCGAATAGCTTCTAACATTACTACAGTAACTGTTGGTGTAGCAGCAGGAGAAATTTTTCCGGTAGATGTTTTTATAAAATCTGCGCCTGCATACATAGCAATATCGCTTGCTCTGCGCACATTATCTAATGTAGATAATTCACCTGTTTCAAAAATAACTTTCAATCGGGCATTGCCACATACTTCTTTAATTGCACAAATTTCATCAAATACAAAATTGTAATTTCCTTTCAAAAATTCGCCTCTTGATATTACCATATCAATTTCGTCTGCACCATTCTCAACAGCATACTTAGTATCTAAAATTTTTACTTCTCGGGGAGCTTGTCCGGCAGGGAAAGCAGTAGAAACAGATGCTACTTTTATGTTTGTTCCTTTTAAAGCTTCTTTCGCTGTTTTAACCATGGTAGGATACACACATACAGCCGCAACAGATGGTAAACCCGGATAGGCATCATGCAAATGTGCTGCTTTATAACAGAGTTGCTTTAATTTTCCTTCTGTGTCTTTTCCTTCAAGGGTTGTTAAATCAATCATGTTAAGTGCCATTTTTAAGGCATACACTTTTGATTCTTTTTTAATGCTTCGGGAGTTTAATCGTGCAACTCTTTCTTCCACTCCAACCTGATCTACAGTAGGTGTTTTAGAAAAATCAATTAATTCGATATACTTATTCATAATTGTTTAAATCTGCTTGTGAATATACAATTTTAAAAAGTAAATAAATAAAAAAAGCCTCAATTTCTCGAGGCTTTTACAATTTTAGGGTAAGTTTATTTAAGTGTAAATCTAATAGGCAGGTTGTATTGCACGCTTACGGGTTTACCTCTTTGTTTTCCGGGCTTCCATGCAGGCATATTTTGAACAACTCTTACGGCTTCTTCATCGCAACCACCTTTAATACCTCGTAATACTTTAACATCTTTAACTTTTCCATCGGGGCCGATAACAAATGTAACGAAAACAGTTCCCTGAATTCCTGCCTCTTTAGCCATTTGCGGATATTTAATATTATTGGCTAAATACTTAAACAAAGCTTCTTCACCACCGGGGAAAGTTGGCATATCTTCAACAATAGTAAAAATTTCTACTTCTTCAACAACTTCTTCTTGTTGAGCCACTACCTGCACTTGGGTATTTTGATCAGCTTCTGTATCTTTAATTTCAATTTCATTTTCAACATCTTTATCATCTTCCACAATTTGAAGCTCAATGGTTTGTGGTGGTGGCGGTGGTGGTGGTGTAATTTGTTGCTGAGTAATTGGGATAATTTCTTCTTCTATTTGCTC
>CALKJP010000013.1 GCA_937995645.1 uncultured Bacteroidia bacterium | reverse complement strand
ATATTTTTTCAGGACTTTGGCAGAGGGCAATTAGTAAATGGTAAAGCTCATATAAATTTAGACCCAATTTTTTCAAGAAATATTGTTGTAAATGAACAACATCCTTTAAACGTATTTATACAATTAGAAGGAGATTGTAATGGCGTTTATGTAACAAATAAAACAAGTACCGGTTTTGATGTTGTGGAATTAAATGGAGGATCTTCAAATGTTACGTTTACATATTTTGTAAATGCAAATAGAGCCGATTACATACACCCTGATACAAATGAGTTAATTTCTAAACACGAAGGAGTTCGTTTCCCTATAGCTCCCGAACCATTACCATTTATACTCTTGAAAATAATGATAGTATAATAAAAGAAAAGTTAAACAGAAAAATTAACACAGTTGAAATCATAAAACCTTAGTATTATGCGCTATTTTATACTTACAATTTTAACACTTTCAGTTTATAACACATTTGCCCAAGCCCGTTTGGTATTAAATAACAATGGCTATGTACGCATAACCAACGGAGCTTATGTGGTATTAGATAATGGAAATGCCAATGCCATTACTTTAACAGGAACAGGTGGCCACTTAGTTACCGAAGCAGAAAACAATCGCTTGCGCTGGAATATCAGCAACAATACCGGCACTTATACTATTCCTTTTAGTACAACAGGCGGTACCAAATTACCCCTAACTGTGCAAATAACCACCGCAGGTAGTGCTGGTGGAAGAATTGATTTTTCTACCTACCCGGGAGCATCGTGGGATAATAATACCTACCGCCCTACGGGTGTTACCCATATGAACGATGCGCTTACCGGAACTTTAAACAACTCTGCTTATGTAATAGATCGTTTTTGGATAATGGAAAACAGCACCTATACTACCAAACCAAATGTTACAATGAGCTTTACGTATTTGTGCTCCGAAGCTTTAGCTCCAAATACCATTACGGTTGCTAATCTTAGGGCACAACGTTTTAACACTTCTATAAATGAGTGGGAAGGCTCACCAAGCGGTTCAGGTGGATTATGGGGAACTTCTAATGGGGCATGTCCAACCGGAATTGTATCAGGTGTTACCATTACCGGAGCCAATTTTTGGCGTCCATGGACTTTAACCGATTATACCTCCCCACTGCCTATTAAATTACTTTCATTTGCTGCCAATTGCCGCGATGGTAAAGCATTAATACAATGGAGTACTGCCAGCGAAACAAATAACGATTTTTTTACCATCGAAAAAACGTATGATGGAATAAATTTTGAATTTGTAGCCAAAATTAAAGGAGCAGGAAACAGTAACACTATACTAAATTATAGTTATACCGACAATAATCCCGGCAATGGCAAAGTGTATTATCGCTTATCGCAAACCGATTTTGATGGTACTACCGAAGTGTTTGATTTAATTAGTTTCGAATGTGGCTCAAAATCTCCATTAGATATTATTACCGTTTACAATAACCAAGGCGGAAATACGATTAGCTATGTATCTGTACCGACTAAGGGTAAATATTTACTTACAATAATTGATGCAAGAGGTCGCTTAATTTATAATGATAATTTAAATTTGTTAGAAGGCTTTAATCAGGTTAGTTTAAACATGCAAGAACCCAGTACAGGAGTTTATTTTATTCGATTAAGTAATGAATCGGAACAAATAAGTAAGAAATTTTTTATACGATAATGAAAAAGCCCCGAATATTCGGGGCTTTTTTGAGGAATTTTTTTTAATATCGGATAAATAATTTTATATTTGTAACGATATTAAAGAATTGAGTTATGGAATGGAAAAACATCATAGAAAAAAACTTGCCCGAAATACGTCATTTATTAGAAAGTAATATTGAGCGCATTATCCAAAAAAAACAAAAACTGGATGCTAAGCGCCCCCTACCCATGATGGCTTTAGAGCGTATTCGCGAAGATTTATTTATTGAATGGTCGTACAACTCTACCAATATAGAAGGTAATACCTTAAACCTAAATGAAACGCGCATGGTTTTACAGGAAGGAATTACCGTAAAAGGAAAAACACTACGCGAGCACCTGGAAGTAAGTAATCATCATGAAGCCATTGAATTTGTAGAATCTTTGGCGCAAAATAAATCCGATATAAATGAGCGCAATGTTTTAAAAATTCATGAAATTGTGATGACGAAAATTCAGCGCGAATTTGCAGGAATATATCGCAATGGTATGGTTAGAATAAGCGGTGCTAATTTTGTTCCGCCAAATCCGCTAAAAGTGCAAATGCTAATGGATGATTTTTTTGATTTTATAAAATCAAATTCATTAATGTTAAACGATATTGAAATGGCGACTGTATTACATCATCGTTTTGTTTGGATACATCCTTTTTTTGATGGCAACGGCAGAACCGTTCGCTTGCTTATGAATTTGTACTTGATGCAAAAAGGCTATCCACCTGCTATTATATTAGCCAAGGATAGAAAAAAATATTACGATGCTTTAAACAAAGCTAATAGCGGGAATTATGAAAAACTCATGTTATTGATTTGTCAGGCAATTGAACGCTCGCTGGATATTTATTTAATGGCTTATCCTGACGGCTATGAATACAAACCTATACAAACTATTGTGGAAGAAGAGCAATTACCTTACGGACAGGAATACATTAGTTTACTTGCTCGTCAAGGTAAAATTGATGCATACAAAGAAGGGCGCAATTGGTACACCAGTAAAGAGTCGGTAAAAGAATATTTAGATAACCGAAAACGAAAGCGTATAGTTAGTAAGAAATAAAAAGCTAAAACGACATACGCCTTAAGATGTAATTTCTTTGCTGGTAAAGGCTATATCAAATTTCATCACAAAATTTAGTATAATGCCATGCGTTAGAAATTTTATCTTAAATATCATCATTTTTATCTAATGCGTAATTTGGTTAAACCTAATTTATGCGTTATAAATTTTTTGGAGGCATCCGGAAAGATAAAGTACCTCTGAAATCTCTGTTACAGAAAAAATATAAGCACAGAGAACACAGAAAAACACAGAGAAAATAAACCCATTAAGAACATATCCAATGTCGTTCATTGCCATTGAAGTAAAATAAATTAGTTGAACCCAAGTGCTTATATTAATGAATTGATGGTTAAACCCAAATTATGCATTAGAAATTTTCTAAAGGTACCCAGAAGGACAAATTCTCTTTGATGTCACTGTTACAGAAAAAATATAAGCACAGAGAACACAGAGAAACACAGAGAAAAATAAACCATTAAAAACATCTCCAATGTCGTTCATTGCCATTGAAGTAAAATAAATTAGTTGAACCCAAGTGGATATTTCCATAAATTCATGGTTAAAACACAAATTCAAATGCTTTGCAGTATAACCAGTTTTCCTTTTGCATAATTTGGGTTAAA
>CALKJP010000012.1 GCA_937995645.1 uncultured Bacteroidia bacterium | reverse complement strand
ATTATTTAGTAATCACTAACTTCTTAGTAGCAGCTCCATTATTCGTAACTACACTATAGAAGTAAGTACCGGCAGATAATGCTGCTGTATTAAACTGAGTAGTGTAAGAACCATTTGCTTTTGTTCCTTCGTTGATAGAAGCAACTATTTTACCGGTAATATCAGTAATATTAATTGTTACGTTAGATTCAGATGCTAAAGCGTAAGAGAAAGTAACAACATGAGATGCGGGATTTGGGAAGGCATTTAAAGAATTTGTTAATGAAGTATTTTCAGAAACGCTTGCAGGATTTTCTTTAATAACCATTTGATCTAAATAAAGAATAAACATATCATTTGCATCGTGTTGATAATGTAAGTAAATTCTTTGTCCTGCATAGGCGATTAAGTTTGCTGTTTTAAGAGTCCATGCAGTATCAGCAGCTCCGGAAGTATTGTCTGGTTTAACAAATATTGGAGTATCGCTGCTCGGATTTACATTAGTGTAAGGTACGGGACCGGTTGTAGACACAAACAATTTATACCCATCAGAATATGAAGGGTCAGGAATTTTATGATACCATGTTAATGTAGCGCCATTTGCAGGAATTGTTATTGGACCAAAAGACCACCAGTTATCAGCTTGACCAACTGGGCTAAACCATGAAGTAGCGCCTATGAAAAAATTTGTATCTTCAACTAATGAAGGTATCTTCATATGAGGTGCTGTAGAATAAAAAGCAAAAACAAAAGATTCACCGCCTGAAGGCCAATTTAAGCTTGGTTCTATGGTTTTACCATCTCCGTCAAAATTCTGAAGATCAAAATCATTGGCATCTGCTGTATTTGCCAATAAAAAACCTGAGCCATCAAATAACATCAAAGTATCTCCGGCTGCTCTATTTGCTGATGCAAATGATTCTACTTTTAATGCTTTTGGAGAGAATGAGAATGTTTGTGCAACTCTTGGAGCCTGAGCCATTGCGCTCAATGCAACTCCTGATGCTAAAATTAAAGTGTAAAGTTTTTTCATTTTTTGTAAGATTTTTTTAGTTGAACTTGAGTGGCAAATATAGTAATACAAATTTAATATTTCAATAAAACTGAATTAATAATTGTAAAATTTAACATTTCGATTTAGTTATTAGACATAGTAGAGAAGGCGTAAGTCATTAGTCGCCCGTTGTTAGTCATTAGTGATTAGCCATAAGCCAATAGCCATTAGTTTAATGGTTTGAAATGAGATTAGTTTAGAATTAGAGCTTAAAATTTAGAATTTTCTAATCTGCAATTTTTCAATTCAATCCTTATTCGCTTATTCGTATAAATTCGCTATTTGTATTAATTTGTTATTCGTATGCATTCATAACTTTAACGCATTGATAATTCTAACTAATCAATCTTCCAATTTTCAATTTGCAATTCTTCAATCAATTAAGCATAAGCTTCAATTGGCAAGCAAGTACAAACTAAATTTCTATCGCCATATGCATTGTCAATTCTACTAACACTTGGCCAAAACTTAGCTTCTTTAACAAAATTCAAGGGATAAGCAGCTTTTTCTCGACTATAGCTTCGTGTCCAATTATCAGCTGTAACTAATTCAGCGGTATGTGGTGCATGTTTTAATACATTATCAGCCTTATCTGCTTTGCCTTGAACAATTTCTTCAATCTCTTCGCGTATTGCAATCATGGCATCGCAAAATCTATCTAATTCTACTTTTGATTCGCTTTCGGTTGGTTCTACCATTAAGGTATCTACTACCGGAAATGCTACGGTTGGCGCATGAAAGCCATAATCCATCAATCGCTTAGCAACATCTGCTACTTCAACACCTGCCATTCGTTTAAAATCACGGCAATCTAAAATCATTTCGTGTGCACAACGATCATTTTTACCTGTATATAAAATGTTATAGTAAGCACTTAATCTCGCTTTAATGTAATTAGCATTTAATATGGCATATTTGGTTGCATTGGTAAGGCCTTCTGCACCTAACATTTTAATATATCCGTAAGAAATTAATAAGATTAATGCACTTCCCCAAGGCGCAGCAGAAACAGCATGAATGCCTTTTTCTCCTCCGGTTTTTACTAGGCTATGCGTTGGCAAAAATGGAACTAAGTGTTTAGCTACGCCAATAGGTCCCATACCCGGGCCTCCTCCTCCATGTGGAATTGCAAAGGTTTTATGTAAATTCAGGTGGCATACATCTGCCCCAATATTACCAGGACTGGTTAATCCAACTTGCGCGTTCATATTTGCACCATCCATATAAACTTGCCCGCCATTTTCGTGAATAATATTGGTAATCTCAATTATACCTTCTTCAAACACACCATGTGTGGATGGATAAGTAACCATTAAACATGATAAATAATCTTTATACTGAACAGCTTTTTCGCGCAAATCATTAATATCTATATTTCCCTTCTCATCGCATTTTACCACAACAATTTTCATTCCTGCCATGGCTGCACTTGCCGGATTGGTTCCGTGTGCAGAAGACGGAATAAGAGCAACGTTACGCTGAAAATCCCCTCTGCTGTGATGATAGGCTCTAATAACCATTAAACCGGTATATTCACCTTGTGCTCCAGAGTTTGGTTGAAATGACATCGCTGCGAAACCGGTTATTTCGCATAAATCTTTTTCTAATTGCTTAAATATTTCGTGATAACCTTGAGCTTGCTCATCTGGAACAAATGGATGAATGTTTGCAAACTCCGACCATGTAATAGGATATAATTCACTGGCTGCATTCAGTTTCATAGTGCATGAACCCAGTGAAATCATAGAATGTGTTAGTGATAAGTCTTTATTTTCTAAACGCTTGATGTAGCGCATTAATTCTGACTCGGAATGATACCTGTTAAATACAGGATGCCTTAAATAAGATGATGTTCTGTTTAATGGAGAAACCTCAATAATATTCGGTGCTTGTTTTAAAGCGGCAATCGAAATTGATGTTTGAACACCGAATGCAGAAAGTATATCCGATAAATCTTCTACCGATGTAGTTTGGTCAACAGCAATACAAATGCTATCAACATTGTACCTAAAGTTAATTCCTTTTTCCAAAGCAGCTTTTTGAATGGCTTCTTTTTTAGCTGCATCAACTGTTACGCAGATAGTATCGAAATATAAATTATGCTTTAATGTGTATCCTGCTTTTTTTAATTCAGCTGCCAGTATAGTAGCGGCTTTGTGTACTTGTGTAGCAATTGCCTTTATACCATCAGAACCATGATACACTGCATACATACTTGCCATAATTGCTAATAATGCTTGAGCAGTACAAATATTTGAAGTAGCCTTATCGCGTTTTATATGTTGTTCGCGTGTTTGCAATGCCATGCGTAATGCACGGTTTCCTTGTGCATCAACCGAAACACCAATGATACGACCGGGGATAACGCGCTTATATTCATCTTTAGTTGCAAAAAAAGCAGCATGAGGACCACCAAACCCCATTGGAACTCCAAATCGTTGAGAACTTCCAACAACAACATCTGCTCCCCATTCTCCGGGAGGAGTTAATAATGCTAAACTTAAAATATCGGCAGCAACTGCTACTAAAATATTTTGTTCGTGAGCCGTTTTCACAAAGGAGCTGTAATCTTCTACATTTCCATCTTTACCGGGATATTGCAATAAAGCGCCAAAAACTTTTCCCTCTGAATTAAGTGTTCTGTAATCGCCAATCACTAATTCAATTCCTAATGGAGCTGAACGGGTTTTTAAAATATCTATCGTTTGAGGGAAACATTCATCAGAAACAAAAAATTTATTAGCTCCGTTTTTAACTAAATCTTTATTTCTCGAATTATACAACATAATCATTGCTTCGGCAGCAGCAGTTCCTTCATCTAATAATGAAGCATTAGCAATGGGCAAACCTGTTAAATCAGCCACCATGGTTTGAAAATTTAACAAAGCCTCTAAACGACCTTGAGCAATTTCTGCCTGATAAGGTGTATAGGCTGTGTACCATCCCGGATTTTCTAATATATTGCGTTGTATTGGAGCAGGAACAATGGTACCATAATATCCTAAACCAATGTAAGTACGAAAAACTTTATTTTTAGTTGCAAGTGATTTTATATGTTTTAAATATTCATATTCGCTCATTGCAGGGGGGATATCCAACGACTTTTTTAAGCGGATATTGGCGGGCACAGTTTCATCAATTAATTTATCTAAAGAATCTACGCCTATTGTTTTAAGCATAGCTTCTGTTTCTTGCTGGTTAGGACCAATATGTCTTGAAGAAAATTTATCGGAATACATAATATTGTTTTTGTATAGTTAAAAAATTGGAAGCAAATATACTAACATTCAGAGTGCATAAATAGTTCTGTTCAAATATTGTTAATCGTTTTTTTTATCTACATTTGAGCATAGATATTGTTATAATTGAAAAGTTTTTTAATTTTCATCATCTTTTCAGGATTTGGTCTTACTTCTAAGGCTCAGGATACGATTACGCTTCTTACCGGGCATATAATACCTTGTAAAGTATATCAGGAAAACGATAATGTAATAAGCTGCGAATACCTTAAAAAAGGACGCGAAGAACGACTCATTTTAGATTCATATCGTATTTTTTCCATAAAATTTGGCAATGGCCAAGAAAAAGTTTATTACAAACAAGATAGCACAAAAGGGAATTGGTTTACTGTAGAAGATATGCGCTATTTTATATATGGCGAACAGGATGCCATGAAAGGCTATAAATCGCCAATGACAAATGTATTGGGAGTAATTGCCGGTGCGGGTGCCGGTTTTTTTGCCATGGAATCATTAATTCTTTTTGGTGCTCCATTAGTTTATACAACCGGAAATATTCTTCCGTATATAATTATTGATAGAAAAACGGTAAGAGATGAAAAACTTCTTGAGCAGGAAACTTATGTTCAGGGCTATGAGCGGGTTGCTCGTAGCAAAAAAATTCAGAATGCTCTAAAATCAAGTACTGCCGGTTTGGCAATAGGAATTGGCGCTTATTTTTTGGTAAAAGAATTTGACAAATAATTAGTTTAATCAGCCAGCTCCTGACCCAATTCTAAATTAAATTTCTTTCTCAAAATATAGGTGCTTAAATAAAAAAATGGCGTATCTAATAGCGCCACAATTACCTTAAATAAAAAACCATTTAATAAGAGCACCCAAAATTTATCCCATCCAATTGCACCGGCAGAGCTTAGTAATAGCAATACAGTTGCCGTATCAACAAGTTGCGAAAGGATAGTAGAACCATTATTGCGCAGCCATAAATGTTTGCCGTTGGTTAGTTTTTTCCAAAAATGAAAAATTCTAATATCAATATACTGTGCAATTAAATAAGCTGCCATAGAGGCTCCAACAGATATTCCCGTTAATCCAAACACTTTAGAAAAGGTATCATTATTTACCGGAGACCAAGGAGTAGCATCGGCTTTTATAGCAAGCATTACAATTAAAAAAACAAAAACGCTGGTTACAAGACCGGCAGTTACTACCCGATTGGCTTTTTTTTTGCCATATATTTCAGAAATAATATCTGTAACTAAAAACGTTACCGGATAAGGAATAATACCTACAGAAATTTCAAAGGTGTAAATACCAAAAGGCGACCATGTAAAAAATTTCTGAAAAATAAGATTACAAGCAACTAATGATGCAATAAAAATACCTGCCAGCATTAAAAATAACTTGTCTGCAGTTTGCTTTTGTTCGGGATCTAATTCTTTTGTAAACATGATGTAAATGTACATAAAAACAAAAGGAGGTTGTATTTGTTTAACCTCCTTTTGCCAACCATTAACCATTAAAACTTAAATTAACTTAACCTGATGGATTCTACAAATTGGAACTGTAACTCCTTGTTTTAGGATAATATTTTTTTCCGTAGTAGCCCAAATGGTGGTGTTTACTTTTTTTAAGCCCTCGGAATCTTCAAAAATTATATTAATCTTTCCTCTGTAAGCATTTCCTAAAGTAGTAGCCTTTTCAAGATCAGCTCTTCGCTGGGCTATTTCTTCTTTAGTTTTTAAAACTTCTTCTGAAGGAAATTTTAAGTCTGCAATTTTTTCCTTCTCTATTAAAGTTATATGTTTTATTTCCGGTAAAGACATAACGAATAATTTTAATTTATTTTAGTAGGCGTTTACGATAGGGAAAGGCAAAACGTTACAGCTTTGTTATATTTTTTTTCTATTTAATAACTCTTTAATTAATTAAGGAAAAATCTGCTTTAGCCTTTCTGTAATTCTACTAACCGCGGGGCATATAAAGGTATTATTGCAGGTAAGATCTGAAACCTGATAAAAACGCACCCTGTTGGTATGAGGATATTCTTTACAGGCTGTTGGTCTATCGTTATATATACTGCAAAAATTGTCGGAATCTAAAAATAGACAGGGGGATTGATTTAATACATAATGATTATCTTCATCCAGATGCAAATGTTTAGCAATAAAATCTGATGGGCGCATTTTTAAGCGCTTTGCAATCCTATCTATATCTCTATCTGTAAATATAGGGCTTGTAGTTTTACAACAATTGGCACATTTTAAACAATCTATTTCTTCAAAAACTTCTTCATGTAAGGCATGTACTACATTATCCAGATTGGCCGGTTTTTTCTTTTTTAAACGCGAATACAATTTTCTGTTTTCAGCTTGTTGTTTTTGGGCTATGTCTAAATCTTTCTGATATATCATAAAATAAAGAAACCCTGCCGAAACAGGGTTTTATTAAAATTTACATGTTGAGTAATTAAAACAATCCATTAATCTCTGCATCAATCATATTGATTATTTTTCCTAAATCTTCTTTATTTTCGGAGAAATTATTTTCATCTACATCCACTATTAGCAATTTGCCTTTATCGTAAGTGCTAATCCATGCTTCATAACGTTCGTTCAATCTTTTTAAATAATCTAATCGAATAGCGTTTTCGTATTCTCTGCCACGTTTTTGAATTTGATTAACCAAAGTAGGAACAGATGCTCGCAAATATATTAACAAGTCAGGGGCTTTTACAAACTTATCCATGAGCGTAAATAATGAAAAATAATTTTCAAAATCGCGCGTAGTCATTAAACCCATTGCATGAAGGTTTGGAGCAAAAATAAAAGCATCTTCATAAATAGTTCTATCTTGAATAACTTTCTTCTTTTTTTCGTGAATTTCAAGAATCTGATTAAAACGACTGTTTAAAAAATACACCTGCAAGTTAAATGACCAACGGTGCATATCTTCATAAAAATCGTTTAAATAGGGGTTTTGATCTACATCTTCGTAATGTGGCTCCCAATTATAGTGCTTGGCTAAAAGAGTAGTTAAAGTTGTTTTTCCAGAACCAATATTTCCTGCTACCGCTGCATGCATAATTTTAAAATTTTGGAGCACTAAAATACAAATTTATAAATCGGTATCAAGTAAAATGTATTTAAGTGTAAAATAAATTATTAAACATTAAATGTATCTTTGCCGCTTAAATGAAAAGCGATCTATCAAACAATCAGGCAGAAATGTCTTTTTTAGACCATTTAGAGGCTCTGCGCTGGCATATTATCCGCTCGGCAGCAGCTGTCTTTATGATGGCTATTTTAGTTTTTAGTTTTAGCCGATATATATTCGATTATATCATTATTGCTCCCAAAAGTCCGGATTTTATTACTTATCGAATTTTGTGCAAAACAACCTCAATACTGACGGGTGATAATTCGCTTTGCATTAAAGAAATTCCCATAACATTGATTAATATAGAAATGGCAGGTCAATTTTCTACCGATGTTATTATCTCTTTTTTTAGTGGTCTCGTATTAGCGTTTCCTTATGTTGTATGGGAAATTTGGCAATTTTTAAAACCTGCATTGCATGAAAATGAAAGAAAAAACACCAAAGGTTTTGTTTTTTATGTTTCTATCTTATTTATCATAGGTGTTTTATTTGGCTATTATTTAATTCTTCCGCTTTCAGTAAACTTTTTAGGTAACTATAAAGTAAGTAATGAAGTTTTAAATCAAATTAGTCTGGGCTCTTATATATCTACTACTGTTACTTTATGTATTTCGTCTGGTATTGTTTTTGAGTTACCTATTTTAGTATATATTTTATCGCGATTAGGCTTAGTAACACCAGCCTTTATGCGTAAATACAGGAAACATTCCATCATAGTGGTTTTATTTATTTCAGCAATAATTACCCCTCCGGATATCACCAGCCAAATTTTAGTATCAATTCCTATTATTATATTGTATGAAATAAGTATTTTTATCTCCGCTTCGGTACAAAAGAAGCAATTAAATAAAAATGCTTAATACACATGTCTTCAAAAGTTGATGCTTTTAACGCCTATCGAGCAAAAATGAATGAAAAAATTCTTGCTCAGGACAATCTGATTATAAAACGTATTTTTAATATTGATGCAAATGCCTATCAGGATGGTGCTTTGCCACTAAAGACTAAAGAACTTCTTGGTTTAGTTGCCTCTATGGTTTTACGTTGTGATGATTGTATTGCCTATCATTTAGGTAAAGCCAAGGAAGCAGGAACTACCACTGAAGAAATAATGGAAGTATTTGCTATTGCTAATTTGGTTGGAGGTACCATTGTTATTCCTCATACCCGAAGAGCTCTTGAATATTGGGAAGCCCTTCACGAAAACAATTAAATTCATCAATTGCATTGAAATCCATAATTAAATACATCATTATACTTCTATTTGCTGCATTAGAAAGTTCTATAGCTTATGCACAATCTACACGTGTATATGGAAAAGTAATTGATGCCCAAACTAAAGAAACACTTCCTTTTGTAAATGTTATTTTTAAAGGTACAACCATTGGAACAACAACCGATATTGATGGAAAATTCCTTATAGAAACAAATCAGCGCGTTGATTCATTATTAGTATCATATCTTGGTTATAAAACACAAGTTAAACCGGTAAAAAAATACGTTTCACAACAAATAAATTTCGAGTTAGAATCAAGCAGTATTGAGCTGAAAGAATTTGTTGTAAAAGCAGGAGAAAATCCAGCCCACGCCATTCTTAGAAATATTTGGAAAAACAAAAAAGAAAATGATAAAGATAAACTCGCCTATTATCAATACGAATCGTACAACAAAATTGAATTCGATATAAATAACATTGATGAAGAATACCGAAACAAAAAAATGTTTAAAGGTTTTGAGTTTATTTTCGATTATGTTGATTCAAGTGGTAAAAAACCATACTTACCTATGTTTATAACCGAAACTGTTTCAGATGTGTATTATCGGAGAGAGCCCAAAGCCTATCGTGAATATATAAAAGCATCGCGCGTATCGGGTGTTAAAAACGAAAGTGTAAATCAGTTTATGGGCGATATGTACCAAAACTTAAATATATACGACAACTTTGTATTGGTGTTTGGTAAGGCATTTGTAAGCCCCATTTCTACAGCCGGATTAATGTATTATAAATATTATCTGGTTGATAGTGCTACTATTGATGGAAAATGGTGTTATAACATTAATTTTATGCCTAAGCGATTGCAAGAACCTACCTTCTCAGGCGATTTCTGGGTAACAGATACAACCTTTGCCATAAAAAAAATCAATCTGTCAATTGGCGCAGATGCAAATATTAACTTTATCAGAGAATTTTCTGCCTATCAAGAATTTAATTTGATTGACACCATATGGATGCTTACCAAAGATCAATTAATAGTTGATTTTAATTTATCAAACAGTACACTTGGTTTTTACGGAAGAAAAACAACATCCTTTAAAAATATAAAAATAAATGAACCAGCACCACCTGAAAAATATAAAGGCACCGAAAATGTAATTGTGCTTGATGATGCACGAGAAAAGAGCATTGAATACTGGGAAACTGCTCGACATGATACCTTAACAGAACAAGAAAGGGCAATTTATGCCATGGTAGATTCCGTTAAAAATGTTCCGCGGTTTAAATCTTATGTGGAAATACTTCAAATGATTTTAACAGGATATAAAATATGGGGCAATGTTGAATTAGGCCCTTATTTTACAACCTATAGTTTTAATAAGGTTGAGGGAAGCCGATTTAGAATTGGCGGAAGAACAAGTAATGCATTTAGCACGCGTGTAATGCTTGAATCGTATTTAGCTTATGGATTAAAAGACGAACAATTTAAATACGGAGCCAGTATTATGTATTTCCTTACTAAAAAACCACGATTTTTTACTGGCGCAAATTTTAAATACGATATGGAGCAATTAGGTCAAAGCCCGAATGCATTAAGACAAGATAATATTTTAGCATCCGCATTTAGAAGAAATCCTTTTAACAAGCTCACATTAGTTGAAGAATACAAAGGGTATATAGAACGAGAATGGTTTAATGGTTTTTCATCACGCATCGTTTTAAGCCACCGAACTTTAACTCCTAAAGGAGCATTATCCTATGAATATTATTTACCTGATAGCACCATTGGTTATCGGAAAAACCTGCAAACAGCCGATATTACATTTAAAACTCGATTTGCATACAAAGAAAAATATGTGCAAGGCGAATTTGACCGTGTTAGCCTTGGAACACGCTATCCAATAATTCAGTTTTACTATACCTATGGCTTAAAAGATATTTTAAAAAGCGATTATACCTTCCACAGAGCAACAATAAATATTTCAGGATTTTTACGCACCAAACCATTTGGCTATTTTGATTATAATTTTGAAACAGGAAAAATATGGGGCAAACTACCTTATCCATTACTTGAATTGCATAACGGAAACGAAACCTATTCATACGATGAGTATGCTTTTAATATGATGAACTTTTTTGAATTTGCCAGCGACCAGTACGTTAGTTTAATGCTTACGCAACACTTCAATGGATTTTTCTTCAATAAAATTCCACTTATCAGAAAATTAAAATTACGCGAAGTAGTATTAGGAAAAGCGGTTTATGGAACTTTAAGAAATGAAAACCGACACGAATTAATTTTCCCAGCCAATATGAACTCTTTAGAAAAAATGCCTTATATAGAGGTTGGAGCAGGGATTGAAAACATTTTACGTTTTATACGAGTTGACGGATTGTGGCGTTTAACTTATTTAGACAACCCGAATATTCAAAAGTTTGGTATAAGGGTAACTTATCAATTTAATTTCTAGACTTATGATTTTACGAGCAGAAAATATTGTAAAAAAATACAAGAGCAGAACTGTTGTTAAAGGCGTTTCGTTTGATGTAAAACAAGGCGAAATTGTTGGTTTACTTGGCCCAAACGGTGCAGGCAAAACCACTTCCTTTTACATGGTAGTAGGTGTAATAAAACCCAATGACGGAAAAATTTTTCTGGATAATGAAGATATTACCACAGAACCCATGTATAAAAGAGGTCAAAAAGGAATTGGCTATTTGCCTCAGGAAGCCTCTGTATTTAGAAAAATGAGTGTAGAAGATAATATACGTGCTGTTTTAGAAATTAGAAATTTGAGCAAACAGGAACAAGAATATAAATTGGAAGAACTTTTAAACGAATTTGGGTTGCAACATATCAGAAAAAACAGAGGTGATTTATTATCGGGAGGAGAAAGAAGAAGAACCGAAATAGCAAGAGCACTGGCTGCCAACCCCAAATTTGTACTACTGGATGAACCCTTTGCAGGAGTTGACCCCATTGCCGTTGAAGATATTCAAGGAATAGTAACCAAGCTAAAACAAAAAAACATTGGCGTTTTAATAACCGACCATAACGTACACGAAACACTTTCAATAACAGAAAGAGCATATTTATTGTACGATGGCAATATTTTAAAATCAGGCACTGCCGAAGAATTGGCAGCAGATGAAGAAGTAAGAAGATTATACCTTGGCAAAAACTTCGAGCTAAGAAAGGTATAACGATTTACTCCTCCCTTTTAAATTTCGTAAATTCGCACTAACTATAAAATAAAAATGGAATTAAATTCACTAACTGCAATTTCGCCGGTTGATGGCCGCTACAGAAAACAAACTGAAACACTTGCAGATTATTTTTCTGAAGCAGCTCTTATTAAATACCGAGTTAGAATAGAGATTGAATACTTTATTGATTTATGTTTATTACCCATACCACAATTAAAAAATATTGATAAGAACGTATTTGAAAAACTACGCCACATTTATCAGAATTTTTCTTTAGAAGATGCCCAAAAAATAAAAGACACTGAAAAAATTACCAATCACGATGTAAAAGCCGTTGAATATTTTGTAAAAGAAAAATTTGAACAGCTTGGCTTAAGCGATTACAAAGAATTTATACATTTTGGTTTAACATCGCAGGATATTAATAACACCTCTATACCGCTTTCAATAAAAGAGGCACAGCAAGAAACTATGTTGCCGGCTTTAGATATAATTATAAACAAGCTGGAAGAATATGCTACCGAATGGAAAGACATTGCCATGCTTGCCAAAACCCATGGACAACCGGCCTCTCCTACCCGATTAGGTAAAGAAATAATGGTATTTGTAGAACGCCTGAAAAAACAAAAAGAACAGCTTTTGCAAATACCATACAGTGCAAAATTTGGTGGCGCAACAGGGAATTTTAACGCACATCATATTGCCTATCCGGAATACGACTGGAAAAAATTCGCAAATAAATTTGTAAATGAAACCTTAGGCTTACACCGTTCACAATACACCACACAAATTGAACATTATGATAATCTTGCCGCATACAGTGATGCGTGGAAACGCATAAACAATATTCTTATAGACTTTTGTAGAGATATGTGGATGTATATTTCAATGGAATATTTCAAGCAAAAAATTAAAGAAGGAGAAATTGGCTCATCAGCCATGCCACATAAGGTAAATCCTATTGATTTTGAAAATGCAGAAGGAAATTTAGGAGTAGCTAATGCTTTGTTTGAACATTTTGCCGCTAAACTTCCAATTTCAAGATTGCAAAGAGATTTAACCGATTCTACGGTATTAAGAAATATTGGAGTTCCTTTAGCTCATACTTTAATTGCTTTAAAATCACTGGAAAAAGGTTTGGGGAAAATTTTACTGAACAAAACAGCGCTTCATAATGATTTAGAAAATAACTGGGTAGTGGTAGCAGAAGCCATACAAACTATTTTGCGCAGAGAAGGATACCCTAAGCCCTATGAAGCACTAAAAGAACTTACTCGTACAAACGATGTTATAACATCAGAAAAAATTTGGAAATTCATTGACACACTCAATGTGAGCGATGCTATAAAAGCTGAACTGAAAAAAATAAGTCCACATAATTACACCGGAATATAAATATGCGTGTAAGTGGGTTTACCATAGTTCGAAATGCCATAAAGTATGACTATCCTGTAAAAGAAGCCATACTCTCCATTTTACCATTATGCGATGAAGTAATTGTTGCTGTTGGAAAATCAGAAGATAATACACTGGAATTAATTAAATCAATTCCCTCTGAAAAAATAAAAATTATTGAAACTGTTTGGGACGACACACTACGTGAAGGAGGACAAACGCCTCCCGGTTGAGGGGAACCGCCGTCGCCGTCACCTCGGGCAAGGCCGGGAAATCCTCCCCAGCCAACCCCGAAATTTGAT
>CALKJP010000011.1 GCA_937995645.1 uncultured Bacteroidia bacterium | reverse complement strand
TCTTTATTATTTAAATACCAATCAACTGTTTGCTCAAGGCCTTGTTCAAATGTTACGGAAGGTTTCCATCCCAATTCTTTTTCAATTTTACTTGCATCTATGGCATAACGTAAATCATGTCCTGCTCTATCGGTAACAAATGTGATAAGTTTCTCTGATTCACCTTCTGTCCTGTTTAATTTTTTATCCATTAATTTACAAAGTAAACGTATTAGATCAATATTTTTCCATTCGTTATGTCCTCCTATATTGTATGTTTCTCCAGATTTACCTTTATGAAAAACAACATCTATTGCTCTTGCATGATCGATTACATATAACCAATCGCGCACGTTTTCGCCTTTTCCATAAATGGGAATAGTTTTATTGTTTAATATGTTATTCAATGCAAGTGGAATTAATTTTTCCGGGAATTGATTTGGGCCATAATTATTAGAACAATTTGTAATTACTACATTCAATCCATAAGTATCGTGATATGCTCTTACAAAATGATCGGAGCTTGCTTTTGAGGCAGAATAAGGGCTGTGCGGATCGTAGGCTGTTGTTTCGGTAAATAATCCTTCTTTATCTAAAGTGCCATATACCTCATCGGTTGATATGTGATAAAAGCGATTTTCTCTTTTATCTTTCCAAAAAAGTTTTGCAGCATTTAACAAATTTACTGTTCCAACAACGTTTGTTATTACAAACTCAATTGGATTAGAAATGCTTCTATCTACATGTGATTCGGCAGCAAGATGTATTACTCCGTCAAATTGATATTTAGTAAATAAGTTTTGTATAAAGTTGGCTTCTGTAATATCGCCTTTTATAAATTGGTAATTGGGAGCATTTTCAATATCTCTTAAATTTTCGAGATTACCGGCATAGGTTAATTTATCAAGGTTTATAATTTTATAATTCGGATATTTTGTAACAAATAATCGGACTACATGCGATCCAATAAAGCCTGCACCTCCGGTAATTAATAGTGTTTTTAAAAATTGCTCCATTTAAATTTGTAAATCAAAAAAAACTTCTCCCAATAGAGGGTTATTCATTATAATTATAAACTCCAATAAGCAATATCTTTTATTTTACCTCGATATAATCCTTTAATATCAATTAATATCGGTTTATCATCGGATATTGATTTAAAGTAATTTTCGTCCAGATTTTTGTATTCCTTATGACTCACGGCAACTATAACTGCAGCATATTTTTTGTTTGGTTCTTTAATTAAACCAAATCCATATTCGTGCATCAACTCATCTGAATCGGCATGAGGATCTACAACATCAACTGAAACGCCATAAGATTTTAACTCTTTAACCACATCGGCTACTTTTGAATTACGCACATCGCTTACATCTTCTTTAAAAGTTGCTCCCATTACTAACACAAATGCTTCATTTAAATTTTTTTTAGCAGCAATCATTTTTTTAACGGTTTGCTTGGCAATATAAAACCCCATAGAATCATTAACATAACGACCCGAATTGATAATGCGTGCGTGATACCCTAATGATTCTGCTTTATAAGTTAAATAATATGGGTCAACTCCTATGCAATGTCCACCAACTAATCCGGGATAAAATTTAAGGAAGTTCCACTTTGTTCCTGCTGCTTCTAATACATCAAATGTATTAATGCCTATTCGGCTGAATATAATTGATAGTTCATTCATTAAAGCGATGTTTACATCACGCTGTGTATTTTCAATAATTTTTGCGGCTTCTGCTACTTTTATACTTGGCGCTTTGTGTACACCGGGCTCTACAATAATTTCGTAAACTTTTGAAATAACTTCGAGTGATTCTGCATCGCAGCCGGAAACAACTTTTAATATTTTAGTTATGGTATGTTCTTTATCGCCCGGATTTATTCTCTCCGGTGAGTATCCTACTTTAAAATCCTGAACAAATTTTAGTCCTGAAATTTCTTCTAAAACCGGCACACAATCTTCTTCGGTACAACCCGGATAAACCGTAGATTCATACACCACATAATCGCCTTTTTTTAAAACCTGCGCTACTGTTTTACTTGCACTAATTAATGGTTTTAAATCAGGGAGATTATGCTCATCTATTGGTGTTGGAACAGCAACTATAAAAAAACGTGCTTCTTTTAATTCTTCTAATTTTGCAGTAAAATAAATATCACTATTATCGAATTCGGATGAAGGCAATTCGTTGCTAGGATCAATTTTATTGCGCATTAATTCCACACGTTTTTCGTTTATATCGAAACCAATAACTGAAATCTTTTTTGCAAAAGCCAAAGCTATTGGTAGTCCTACGTATCCTAAACCGATAACTGCTACTTTTGCTTTTTTATTTAGTATATCCTGATAGAGTTGCATAATTTTAAAATTTTGATTTACAATTTATGATTTAATTTTTCTTTTGTATTTTAAAACATCATCATTTCTAAATGAATAAATGCGCTCTATAATATCAACTACTTTCATTCCTTCTAATGCATTGGTACTTATGGTTGTTCTACCTTTTATCGTGTTTACCACATTTTCGATTACATAATGATGGTTGTTTGCTGAACCTTTGTAATGGCCGTAATCGTTAGCCGGATTGGTTGGTGCCAGTTCCGGCATTTCATAATCTTTTATGTGACAATATTCAACTTTATCCATGTATTGACCGCCAACTTTTACACTACCCTTTTCTCCAATGATGGTTAAGCTGCTTTCTAAGTTTTTATCCCAAACGGCTGTTGAATAATTTAAGCTTCCCATACCACCGTGTACAAATTTGAAAGATATAAAACCACTGTCTTCAAAATCGGTAGAGTGTTTATGTGTAAAGTCATTAAATTTTGCCTGAATATCAGTTATATCGCCAAAAAGCCAATACATAATATCTATAAAGTGCGAAAATTGTGTAAACAAGGTTCCGCCATCGAGTTCTTGACTTCCTTTCCATGTATCTTTTTTATAATAACGATCATCTCTGTTCCAATAACAGTTTAGCTGTACCATAAAAATTTCTCCTAACTTTCCGGTTTCTACAATTTCTTTTAGCCAAACTGATGGTGGAGAATATCTGTTTTGCATTACACAAAATACATTTTTGTGCATTTGCAATGATTTATAAATAATCGTTTCGCAGTCGCGGGTGTTTAATGCCATGGGCTTTTCAACCACGATATGTTTTTTTGCTTCTAAGGCTTTTAAACAATGCTGTGCGTGTAATCCATTTGGCGAACATATATTTACCACTTCTATTTCCGGATGCTTTGTCAGCATCTCATCTACTTCATGATAAAAGGCTTCTTTAATTTCAGTTATCCCTAATTCTTCTTTTGTTTTAATATCGCATACGGCTATTAATTCACATTCCGGATTTCTGCGAACCATTTCAGCATGGCGCTTACCTATATGCCCCTGACCAATTACTGCAAATTTTATTTTAGACATTTTAAAATAATTTTAAAGTTTTGTAACTACTCCATCTTTAAGCTGATACTTTTCTCCACTCTCGGCACAAACAGCTATTCCGTTTTCATCAAAATTTAAACGATGGCCGTATTCGCTCATCCATCCAATTTGGCGTGCAGGATTGCCAACTAATAATGCATAAGCAGGTACATTCTTAGTTACAACTGCTCCTGCTCCAATAAATGCATAAGGGCCAATGTCATGGCCGCAAACTATTGTTGCGTTTGCACCTATTGATGCTCCTTTCCCAACATGTGTTTTGGCATATTGACCTCTACGATTTACAGCGCTTCTGGGATTCGTAACATTTGTAAAAACGCATGATGGGCCTAAAAACACATCATCATCGCAGGTTACTCCCGTATATATTGAAACGTTATTTTGTATTTTTACATTATTCCCAAGGATTACTTCTGGCGATACCACTACGTTTTGTCCGATATTGCAATTTTCGCCAATTACACAATTTGGCATGATATGAGAAAAGTGCCATATTTTGGTTCCTTTACCAATTTTGCAACCTTCATCAATTACTGCAGTAGGGTGAGCATAAAATTCTTGTTCCATTAGGTTTAAAAATAAGGGTACAAAAATAGGAAAATAAAGAAATATTTAACACGTTTTAAACGAGGTGTTGCATATTTGATTATTATAGTTCTAATTTTCTAATTGCTGTCTTTAATTACTTTAAATGTTACTTTTCGCTGCTCTTGCTTTTTAACTTCGTTTTCGTCAATAGCGGGTACTGATGATGTTGTTGCGGGCTTTTTATCTTTTGATGCAGGTTGTTTAGTTGCTGAAGGCGCTGGTTTAGTTTGATTGGCAGGTGCAGCAGCTGCCGGTTTTGTACCCGCAGTCGGAGCTTTTGCTTTAGCAGTATCTTTTACAGCAGGTGCTGGTGCTGGAGGAGGAACAGGCAATTCAGGAAGTGGAGCTTTAACAACGGTAAAACGTTCTGCTGATAGCCCTTTTGAAACTAATTGTTCTTTAATTTTAAATGCTCTTTTTTCTCCTAAATTTGGATTAGATTTAGCTTCATCTATATCAACCCATCCTATAATTTCTACTTTTAAATCGGGATTATCTGTTAATAATTTTTGCATCCAATCAATTTCCATAAACGATTTCTGTGTTGGGACATCGGAATTTTTTTCAAATAAAATTTTTTTATTATTGATTAGCTGACGGGGTGATGTTACCACTTTTTCTTCTTCTTTCTGTTCTTCAACTGTTACTTTGCTATATACGTAGTTCATGCGGTTGCCACCGGCTGTTAATCGCTTTTCGCAGGCACAATTACCCTCCACACTATCGGTATTATATAATGCAACATCATCTATATAATAATAGGCGTATTCTGTTTGATTTCCTTTAATGGTTGATGGCTTTTTAACTTTTTCTACATTGGTTTCAATATTGGGATAAAAATTCCCTATGGTAATAAATTTTTCGCCTCCGTTTGCTTTGTATTGTCCGCAAACTAATGTCCATTCGTCAGTATTGGAAATGATGCGTTTTTCACCATTTTCTATTTGAGGTTTAACTGCAATTGGCGCCCAATTATTAAATGAGATTTTTTTATCAGAAAAATATACTCCAATTCTGTCAATGGCATATTTAGAAAGTTCTGCTAATGATACATACATATCAAAACAATATACTTCGTCTGCTTCGAGTTCTTGAATGAGTTCTACCTGAATATATTCCCTACTGTTATCATCTTTATTTTTAAAAAATATAGCACCTGCATAATTTTCTCCTGTACGAGCCATTTGACTTCCTAACTGATTATCCGGAGTGCCAATTAAAGGGTCTTTTGCTCCTTTATAAAACACATCGGCAGTACCTGCTGTTGGAGAAACCCAAGGGATAGCTTTATTCAACTCTCCCACGGTTTTGGGTTTGGAACTCAATTTTTCAAAACTGGGATTTGGCACCAGATTCATTTGCGATAAACTTACAAATGAATACATCATTAAACATAAAACGGCAATGATTCGCATATTTAATATTTTTTAATGTTTAAAATTCTTAACCGTATCAATAAAACATTTTACGTTATCTGGATTAATATCCGGATAAACTCCATGTCCTAAGTTAGCAATATGTTTGTGAGCGCCAAAATTGCGAAGCATTTTTTCTGTTTCTTTTTTAATGGTTGAAAAATCGGCATACAACACGCAGGGGTCTAAATTTCCTTGTAAGGTTTTATCTTCACCAATTAAAGCTCTTGATTCTACGGGGTCCATATTCCAATCTAATCCAATTGTTCTGCAATTTAATTTACCCATTTCTTTTCGAACAAAAAATGCTCCTTTTGCAAAAACAGTTACCGGCACTTCGTTTGCAGCATTACATATTTGATTAATATAAGGTAATGCAAACTCTTTATATTGATCGGGGCTTAAAATTCCTGCCCAGGAATCAAAGATTTGCAACATATCTGCACCTGCAATAATTTGTGCTTTTAAATAATTAATGGTACTGTCGGTAATTTTCTGTAATAATAAGTGCGATTCCTTAGGATAGGTATAAAAGAACTTTTTGGCTTTTGAAAAGGTTTTGGAGCCGCCTCCTTCTATCATATAAGCGAAAATTGTCCAGGGGGCACCGGCAAAACCAATTAAAGGCACTCTTCCATTTAGTTCATTTTTAGTAAGTTTAATTGCTTCTAATACATATTGCAAATCATCGCCCTGAGCAATCTTTAAGTTTTCAATATCTTGAGCGTTCTTAATTGTTTTTTCAAACCAAGGTCCTTTGCTTTCTACCATTTGATATGGCAAACCCATTGCTTCGGGAATTACCAGTATATCAGAAAAAATAATGGCTGCATCTACACCAAGTATATCTACCGGTTGAATAGTAACTTCGCAAGCCAATTCAGGTGTTTCTACCAGTTCTTTAAATCCTCCTGTTTTAGCTCTAACTTTACGGTATTCAGGCAGTATTCTTCCTGCCTGACGCATAAGCCATACTGGTGTTCGCTCAGTTTTTTCGCCTCTTGCAGTGCGTAATATCAAATCGTTTTGAAGGTTCATTGAAAATAAATATTTCGACAAAGATAGTTTTTCAGTTCGCTACTGCCAATTTGTTTACAAGCAAATTAAACACATCTGAAAATCAAGTATTTTAGCCAAGAAAGGGTATAACTTTAAGGATAATTGGATAGAATAAAAACTTATTTTATCTTTACCGCTTTAAAATAAACCTAAACCTACATTGTAGATTATATAAAGCTGATTTATGAAAAAATTAACAAACGTATTAGCTCTATTAAGTATTGGTGTATTATTAGCGCCAGCATTAGAAAGTTGTAAAAAAGGAGAAGAAGATCCGGGTTTATCGCTAAGATCAAGAAAAGGGAGAGTTGCCGGAGAATGGAATGTTAGCAGCTATGATGAAACTACTACTTATACTCAAAATTCATCTTCTTTTATTGGACCATCTACAACAAGCTCTTCATCAAACGGAACATTAAAAGTTACTTTTGATGGAGAAAAATTTACTACTGAAAATATTACAAATAATTCGTCCGGAGGCAGTTCTTCGATTAAAATTGTTGCACCCGGAGAGTTTAAATATTCATTTAAAAAAGATGGTACTTTTACTTTAACTCAAACTAAAACTTATGAAGAAACAGAAAAAGAAGAAACTAATACCTATGCTTTAGAAACTGTAACTAAGAATGATGTTAATGTTACAATTAAAGGTACATGGAATTTTGTATTGGGTGTAAATAATGACATTAAAAACAAACAGTTTATTGTTTTTACATTTTTAGAAGAAGAAAATAAAACAAAAATTAACAAAGAAGATAAACTTACTATTAAGAGTTCTGGACAAACTAACACTACTACAACAATAACTGAAGTAACAGAAAACTCAACTTATGAAACAAAAGAAATCAGCCAAACTTGGGAGCTAATTCGATTAGCAAACAAAGAGATTAAAGCTCTGGCAAGGGGTAAAGCTTCTAAAAACACTTCAACTTCAATCAATATTACAAACTCTAATGGTGGTAATCCTTATCAGGAATCATCTATAACAAACAGAATTGAAGAAAGTATAATCAAAATAACTTTAGAACAATAAAAAATATAAAAGAAACTTCATCTCTTTAAGAAAGCCTCCCCAAAATGGAGGCTTTTTATTTAACTAGCTTTTCAAGCAGTAATCTTGAAGCTCTATATGGAGTTATTTTGTTTTCTTTAACCTGTTCTTCTATTTGCTGCTGGAATTTCAGCAATTCTTTGTTTGAAAAAAGCAAAGACTTTAATCCTATATTTAAACACTCTTGCATCCACAATACCGACTGCTCTTTTCTTTTATGATAAAAATATCCGTTTTGAATTGTTTTAGTTTGATAAGATATAATATGATTCCAAATTTTATCTAAACCTTTTTGTTCTATAGCAGAGCAAATTTCAACTACCGGCTGCCAGCCCGAATTCATAGGAGGAAATAGATGCAACGCTCCTTCATACTCTGCTCGTGCCCTTTTTGCTTTTTCTAAATTATCGCCATCGGCTTTATTTATGGCAACAGCATCTGCCATTTCCATAATTCCTCTTTTGATCCCTTGCAATTCATCGCCTGCTCCGGCAAGCATCAAAAGTAAAAAGAAATCTACCATACCGTGTACAGCAATCTCAGATTGGCCTACACCAACTGTTTCTACTATAATTACATCAAAACCTGCCGCCTCGCATAAAATCATACTTTCACGCGTAGCGTTTGCCACTCCACCTAATGCACCAGCTGAAGGAGATGGCCGTATATATGCCTTAGGATTGGTAGAAAGCATATCCATACGCGTTTTATCGCCCAAAATACTTCCGCCTGTAACCTGACTGCTTGGGTCAATTGCCAAAACAGCTACCTTATGTCTCTGTTCAATGATATATGTTCCAAAAGCATTAATAAATGTGCTTTTACCTACTCCGGGAACACCGGTAATTCCAACTCTAAGAGAATTAGCACTTTTAGGAAGGCATAATTCTACTATTTGTTGCGACAATTCATGATGTTCGGGCAAGGTGCTTTCTAAAAGCGTTATAGCTCTACTCAAAAATGTAATATTACCATTAAAAATACCTTCGGCAAAAGCCTTGGCACTCGGTAAATCTTTTCTTTTAAATTGATATTTAATAGATGAATTGGACAATTCTATAATATTTTATGCTAAAATACAGTTTTTTATTCCATGAACCATAGCTATTACATAACACTAAATTAACACAAGAACAATATAATCTTAAAATACCAGCTCAAATGTTAGCGTAAATTTGTTTTGTTGTAAAATAAAAGAAAATGATACGCAATTTACTTTTTTCACTTGGATTAATAGTAGCCTTAAATGTAAGTGCTACCGGAGATAAAAATCAAACATCTTCTACTAAACTTATTGTTAAAGATGCAGTTACTCAGGAATTATTACCAGGAGTAGCTATAAAAATTGACAATGCTAAAGAAACGCTTTATACAGACTTAAACGGAGAAGTTACAATTAATGCGATTATAGGCTTAAAGTATGATGTAAGCATAAATTACATTGGATATAAGTCAGAAAATATTAGAATTGAAGGTGGTTCAGAAAAAGTTAGTATTGGTTTAAAGCCTTAGTAAATTAAAAAATAAATATCTTAAAAACTCCACTCAAATGAGTGGAGTTTTTTATTTCATGATTGCTCCGGTAAGGCGCATTAACTCGGTTTCAGAGGCTATTAAATTATATAATGCATCAAGTCTGTTTATTTCAGATCTAAGTGCATTTAGTTGAATATCTCTAAACTCAAAAGATGTAAGTGTTCCGTTTTTAAATTTTTCTTCTGCAATACTTAAATTCAGTTTTGAGTTAGATTGAATATTTTCTGCAAGCTCCAATAAATTCTTTCGCATATTATACATATCCAGCTCAGTTGCAAGACGGTTATTTAATGTTTGTTTCATTTCAGATAAGGTAATCTGACCAATTTGCGCTTGTAATTGTGCATTTTTCATGTTTCTGCGAACATTACCGGCATTAAACAAATTAAACGATAAAGAAAAATTTGCATAATACTCAACCTGCGAACCTTTACGCTCAGGAAAATCATTTAATTTAAAATTGGTTTGCAATTGTGATGTTCCCATATTTAATGCCAAGCGAGGCATCATATTAGAACGCTCAGACTCGAATTGCTTGCGTAATATTATCTGATTGATATATTCATTTTTTAACTGTGTATTTCCGGTGTCTAATTGCTGCTTTAACACATCATAAGAAAAGTCCTTTTTTTCAATTTTCAATTCATCTGTTAACACATAATACGAATTAACATCTTCTCCAAGCAAAAGTGCTAACTGTCGTTGTGTATTTTTTAAGTTTAAATCTTGTAACAAATAATTTTGTCTATCATTTTGATATGCAATTTCTGTTTGTAAAACATCAAAAGTTGCAGCAGCTCCAATTTCTCTTTTTGATTTAAGGTAATTATATCTATCATCAGAAAGTTTCAAGGTGATTTCGAGCGATTTTAATTTTTCTTGCTCTATCAATGCATCATAATATGCAAGTATTACAGCCTGAATGGTATTTTGAATAACTATTAATTCTTTTCCTTCTGTTTGCTCGTGCAAAGCATCTAAGCGCGATTTATTAATGTATGTTTTAAATCCGTTAAACAACACCCATTGCATTTCTACCTGTCCGTTAATACCAATGGTTCTTACATCACCGTTAATAAACGATGCGGGATTATCAATTTTTTGTAAACGATTATTATCTACTATATTTAGGTTTAATGAAGGAAGCGCACCTGCAGCTGCCCATGAATTATTATTATCTGCAATTTGCGTATTTATAGAAGCAATTTGAATTTGATAATTATTTTTTAAAGCACGCTGAATTGCATCAGATAAACTTAATAGCTGCTGAGCAAATAGCGATTGAAAAGAGAATAATGTTTGAACAACAATTGCAAGTATTGAAGTTAACTTTTTAAATGACACTTTTTTATAAAACTTAATCATGTTCTTCTGCTAATTTCTTTTGTTCCACAATAGCCGGTTCAATTTCTTCATTGCTTGGTTTCTTCCCTGTCCACAACCAAATAATTAACTGCTTAATATCATTAAAAATTAATATCAAATTAGGGAAAAAGAAAAGTATAAATACCGTTGCAAATACAATACCCCATGCAATAGAAATTGCCATTGGTATTAGGAATTGTGCTTGCCTGCTTTTTTCTAATATTAATGGGTATAAGCCTGCAACGGTTGTAAGCGTTGTTAATAATATCGCTCTGAAACGAGACACCCCGGCATTATGAACTGCTTCTTTAATTTTCATGCCGGAACGGATATTACTATTAAACTTATCTAAAAAAACCACTGCATCATTTACAACTACACCTGCCAGTGCAATTATTCCGTAAAAACTAAATACCGAAACCGGTTTACCTTCTATGCCATGACCTGCAAAAGCACCAAAGACACCAAGTGGAATCATTAATATGATTAAAAACATTTGATACCATGAACGGAAGGTTAGTACAATAATAATTATCATAACAGCCAAGGCCATTGGGAAAGCTTTTTGAGCAGAACGTTGAAATTTTTGATTTTCTTTATCCTGGCCTTCAAACGAAATTCGTGTACCGGGAAAAGTTGCAACAACCTTTGTTACAACATCGTTTTTAATTTTTTCCATTATTGGCGGTACGGGTTCATTCTGATCAGCCAAATCAGCTTCTATTTTTATTTCTCTTGCTCCATTCATATGATTAATGGTAACAATACCTCTTTCAATGGAATAAGAAACTAATTCTGTTAATGGATATTCCTTAGCATCCTGCATTTTAATTTTTATATCTTCCAACTGGCCGATATTTTTTCTGTCTTCTTTAGGATATCGAACCCATACTTTAACCTCATCATCACCAACCTGTAAGCGTTGTACTTCTTCTCCAAAAAATCCCTGACGTATCTGGCGGGCAATATCCTGTGTGCTTAATCCAAGAAAGTGAGCCAAGGGTTTTAGCTCCATTTTAATTTCTCTTCTTCCCGGAACATTATTATCATTTACATCTTTTAAAGTAGGAAACTCGCGCAACTCACTTAGAAGCATTTGCTTTGCTTTATCCAGCATTTCCAAATCTTTGTTCATTACACTTAAGGCTACCGGCTTGCCAAATATTTGACGTGCACCAAAAGTTAATTTATCTGCCTCGGGTATTGCTCCCACTTTTTCTCTTATGGATTGAGCAATTTTATAACTTTCGAGATTTCTTGTTTCACCATCCAGTAATTCTACATCTATTAACCCTCTTTCGGAGGTTCCATTTAATCCAACATCAATACGTGTACTTAAGATTACGCTTGCGCTATCTTCTCTTCCTGCAGACAATTCTTTATTTGCTTCCCACACTTTGCTTTCGATAAACTTTAAAATTTCTTCTGTTTTATCTTCGCGTAAACCGGGTTGCAAGGTTAAATCAATCGTAAGATTATCTGTATCTACAAAGGGGAAAAAAGTAGATTTTATAATACCGCCTTGCATCATACCATTGATAGAAAGAATAAAGAAAATGGCTACTGCTAAAACAATGTATCGGTAATCTAGCGTTTTGTACATGGCTTTGCCATATAAATTATAGCGTACATAATTTATAACCGTATCTATTTTTACTCTAATTTTTGATTTTTCTTTTTTTGTTGTTAATGCTTTGGAATGTGCAAGGTGAGCCGGCAATACAAAAGCACCTTCCAATAATGAAAAACCTAGACAAGACACTACCACCAGTGCCATATTCCAGAATGCTTCTCCCATTCTTCCTTCTAAAAAGAAAAATGGTAAAAACATTACAATAGTTGTTGATACTGATGCAAACACCGATGTAAACACTTCTGATGTGCCGTCAATTGCGGCTTTCCATGCAGGATTACCTTTTTCGTAATGGGTATAAATATTTTCAGAAATTACTATTCCGTCATCCACCAAAATACCTACTACGAGTATCATTCCAAAAAGTGAAATAACATTGATGGTAATACCTGCAAAGTTGGCAATGATAAACATTCCCATAAAAGAAACAGGAATGGCAAAAGCTACCCAAAATGATAAGCGAACATTTAAAAATATACTTAGAACTATAATAACTAGTATCAAGCCCATCCAACCATTTTTAGTTAACAAAGCAATACGCTGTCGAACAAGCTTAGACGAATCATTACTTAAAACTAATTTTAAAACTTCGCTCTTTTCATTGTATTGCTGAATGTAATCTTTAACATAATTAGATATGGTAAGCATATCTTCTTCAGGCGTTTTATTTACCTGAATGGTAACAGCTCTATCGCCCATATAAATACTTTTATTCGGCACATCGGCAAATTGCTCTTTTACTTCTGCTACATCCTTAATGCGTATAAAAGTGCCATCTGCACGACTTCTTAAAACAATGTTTCCAACATCAATGGCATTATATTTTTTATTTCTGAATCGCAGTAATACTTCTTCGTCATCAGACTTTAAGGAGCCTGCTGAAACGTCAATATTATTGCGTCTTACAGCATTTGCAATATCTTCAAAACGCAAGCCATATCGTCTTAAATTCTCTTCGCTTATTTCAATGGAAATTTCCCAATCGGGGAAACCGGATAGTTGCACTTGCGATACAATTCCGGATGCAAGTAATTCATCTTCTATGGTCTGCGCATTTTTTTTAAGAGTAAGCAAATCCACATCTGCTTCAAGCAAAAGCGTTGCTACACGCTCTGTTGGTTTATCTTTAAATATAACAGGCTTTTCAGCATCTGCCGGAAACGAATTGATTTTATCAACTGCATTTTTTACATCCGTTAAAAGCTCATCGGGATTGTATCCTTTTTTACCTTCAACAATTATTGTTGCTATATTTTCTGAAGACACCGAGGTTATTTGCTCTACACCTTGTAGTCCTTTTAACGCATCTTCAATTTTAAGAGTGATGCCTTCTTCCATTTCCTGTGGCGATGCTCCCGGAAATGCTACTTGTATTTTTATATTTCTTTGTTCTATTTCAGGGAAAAAGTTTACGTTCATTGAACGTAAGGAAATGAACCCAAAAACAACTATTAGCAATACCAATAAATCGCCCCAAAGAGGATACTTAACAAAAAACTCAATCGCCTTTTTCATTTACATGTTTTAAATTTATTCTACAAACTGAGTTTTAACAATGGTATTTTCTGCCACATTTACAAGACTTTCAACAACTACTAATTCTCCCGTATCTAAACCCGAAAACATTAATGAGTTGCTGTTTACTTTATGAATAGTAATGGGTTTTAATTTTAATTTACCATTATTTACAACAAATACCTGATTATTATTTACCAAAGCCTTTCTGGGTATCTCCATGGTGTTTACCACAATCTTTCCTTCTATTTCTGCCTGCAAATAAATGCCTTCAAATAATTTATTTTGATTATTCGGTAGAACTGTAACATATACATTTATGCTTTGAGTATTGGGGTCAACATAATCGCTTATGCGTGCAATTTTACCTTCCCACTGCATACTTTTATTTTCTGCATATAATTTTACCGACATTCCCTTTTCAATCCATTTTATATTTTCAGCTTTTACAGGAATTTCTGCTTCCATTTCATCTGTTCTTATAATTCTGCCAATATTAGCTCCGGGATTAACTACACTTCCTTCTTCGATATTTAATTGAGCAATACTTCCATTATAAGGAGCAATAAACATAAATTTTGCAAGACGTTCTTCTGCGCTTTTAATTGCGTAATACTGATTTAATAATTTGCGATTACTAATAAATGTTTTTTCTTTTCTTGATTTTATTTCGGGTAATTCGGGCAAAGGTTTCATAATCTCTATTTGTTCTAAAAAGTTTTCCCACTTACTTAGTTCTTCGGGAAAATCAATTTTAATATCTGCTAAAGTGGATGCTACATTATTTAAAAATTCGCTTTTTTGCGATTGTAAATTGTAGCGCGCTTCTCTGTCATCAATTTTGTAGATAATATCGCCTTTATTAAATCGGGATGCTTCTTTTAGCACAATTGTTCCCTGCATTAAGCGACCTCCTACTTCTGCAACCAAAGCAACCGATTGTGCAGAAATCACTCTTCCAAAAGCTGTTACAACTACCGGTGTTTCAATATAAGTAACAGGTTTCACTTTTACTATTCGCTCTCCTGCCGGAGGATTCATTTTTTTAGGCTCCTCTTTTTTTGATGCAAAAAAATTCTTCACTCCAATTCCTAATACAATAATGAGGAGTGTTAAAGCAACTATAACTACTTTTCTTTTTTCCATTTTTATCCGTCTATCTTTTAAGATTATCATAAATCGTATTCAACATTTTTTTCAAAAAATCTATCTCTTCTTTTTTCATTCCTTTACAAGCCTTACCTAATATTTCACTAGCAACAATAGGAATAAATTTTTGTTCCATTTTTTTTCCTTTAGCTGTTAATTGAATGTGTTTATTTCTTCTGTCATTCTCACTTGGCAATCTTTTCACATAGCCTTTTTCTTCAAGTAAATCTATGGCACGTGTTATATTGGTTTTATCCTGACAAATACGTTCGCCCAATTCTTGTTGTGTAAGATTATCTTCTTCCCATAATCGGGCAAGAATACTTATGTGCTCTATTTTTAAATCAAAACCTTTGGATTGCAATACATGAGCAGCATGCAGCGATAATTCTTTAGCTGCACGCTGTAATAGAAAACCAACTGAATTGTAACGATTAAATTTTTGCATTAGTTACATTTAATATCGTTGCAAATGTAACTATTTATTTAAAATTTAAAATAAATGTTTATTTTTCAGCAATGGTTTAAATTTTATTTGATATTCTTGGGGGTTAGTATAAAATCTTTGGTAATTTCTACTTTATAGGAAGCCTTGTCGAGAATAGTTATGGTTTCCTTTAAATTTTGGAAACCATCGGCTTCAATTTCAAGCTCATATTCCCCCGGTGGTGCAATTATCACATATTTTCCTGTATTGGGAAGTGATTGAAAGGTGCCATAAAAATCTCCTGTTTTTTTGTTTATTAAATTTAGAGTAGCCATTGGAACCATTTTATAAACCGGTTCAATCGTTTCTGCTTTAACTGCCGAAACTTTAGGGGCTTCTGTTTTTTTCACTTCCAAAGTTGTAATGTCTTTAAATACAGCTTTAGGATTATCTTTTGGAAAAGACTGATAAACTGATTTTTTTTCTACACCATCTAACTCATAGGTAACAATAAACTTAAACTCATGGTCGAATTTAGGAGTTTTTGTTCTTGTTTCTACCTTTGTCCAGTCTTTATCTGGAGGATTAAATCCGGCTGGAAACTCCCTTGATACTGCTCCTTTTTTATAAATAATTACTTCTACTTCATCTTTATTTTTTGCAGGAACCTCATATTTTATCAATCCTTTAAGAGCTGAAAGATTTTCATCTTTATCGTGAAACGTTACGCGATAAATATCTAAATCGCCCTTACTATCGGGCAAATATGCTGCTATATATGCATATCTGCCATTGGCAGAAAAACAAATAGTCATATTATCATCCGGAGTATTAATTGGATATCCTACGTTTTCAGGCTTCGACCATTGCTGCATATCTTCATTCCATTCACTTTTAAAAATATCGTAGCCTCCCATATTGAAATGCCCCTGCGAAGCAAAATATAATGTATTGCCATCTTTTGATATGTATGGAAAATCTTCGTCCCACTTGGTATTGATAACATCTCCTAAATTAATCGGTTTACCCCATTGTCCGGTTGGTAATTTTTTACTCATCCAAATATCTAAACCGCCTTTACCTCCTGATCGACTACTGGAGAAAAACAATTTTTGTCCATCTGCTGTAATACTTCCTGCCAATTCAAGTTCTGCTGTATTGATATTATCATCCAGAACACTTCTCTTTTGCCACGATTTATTTTTTTTCCACGAACCTATTAAATCGCCATAATCTTCTTCTGTTTCGGAATAAATAAACATAAACTGACCATCGGGAGAAAGACTGGTACAAATATCATCGCCACTTGTATTTATCATAGGACCACCATTTTTAGCTTTGCTCCATTTACCGTCTTTTACAGTTGAAAGAAAAATATCTGCCGTATAAAAACCATCGAAGGTTTCGGTATTTCCTGTTGTTCCTCTTCTTCTTGATGTGAATACCAATTCTCCTTCATCATCATTTATAAATGGATAATAATCGGGGTATTCAGAATTTACTTCCGTTCCTAAATTTTCAAATGAAACTTGTAATGGGTTGTTCATTATTTTTTTTGCCGAATTACAATTTTCTATTTGTTTTTCAACATACTCTAAAACATCTTTTGTAAGCGGTGCTGCAATTTCTTTAAATTTATTCCATGATGCTATGGCATCATCAAAACGATAATTTAGCATGTAAGCTTTCGACAATTCAAATTGTGCGTTTTTTTGATATGTAGATGCTGTTTTTGCTGCAAACTCTAAATGCGGAATAGCTTTAGATTTATCTATATTGGTATTTAAATAACAAACACCTGCCTTATAATTATATTCAGGATTGGAAGATTCTCTTCGAGCTAAAATTTCATATTCTTCCAACGCTTTTTTATAATTTTCCATATCCCAATAGGTTTTAGCTGCCTTTTTATCAGGAGCACGAAATTTTACTCGATATTGGGAAAAACTAAATGATGCGTATAAAACTGCAATAACTAAAAAACTAAACTTCATAAGCTGATAATTTCAATGCTTTGAAGTTACATTTTTTTTAATTAAATAATAATGTTAAAATAATTATCGAGTAAAATTTACTGAAACATTATCTGTTCCGGAACCATCATTAGCATTGAATGTTCCACGAATATCATTGGTAGTATAAATGGTTAAATTACCGGATATGGCTTGACCTGATACAGATTGTTGATTAATTATAATAGCTGTATTATTGTTCGACATCATTCCATAAACTGCGTTTGTAAAACCTAGATTATAAAAATTTTCAATAATCACCTGATTGTTATCGTTGGGAGCCTTTTTAATGTTAACTTGATATGTTGTTTGTCCATAAATTTGACTTGATTCTGAGGCTGTCCACGTTCCTGTATATCTATCTCTAACATCATTAACTGTACCAGTAGGATTATTGGTATTTGTATCATCTTTTTGACATGATATAATGAGTAAAGATATCAATATAAAAATATAGTAAATTGGTTTAATTGCTCTCATTATTATGGAAGATTTGATTTATTATTTAAACAAAATTTGTACCTTTTTATTTTATTTCAATTTTACTTAACAAATTTTCATCCACTAAATTAGGCAAAGTTACTTTTAATTTTTTGCTGCGTTTCATTTCGCGTTGTATGGCAAACAAGGCTTCTTTATTACGCGCCCATGCTCTGCGCGCTATACCGTTGTTTACATCCCAAAACAACATAGATTTTAATCTTCTGTCGGCATCTTTGCTGCCATCTAATACTAACCCAAAACCTCCGTTTATTACTTCGCCCCAGCCTACTCCACCACCGTTATGAAGGCTCACCCAAGTAGCGCCTCTAAAAGCATCTCCCACAAAATTTTGAACAGCCATATCTGCCGTAAAGCGTGAGCCATCATAAATATTACTGGTTTCACGATATGGAGAATCTGTTCCTGATACATCGTGGTGATCTCTTCCCAATACTATAGGAGCAGAAATTTTTCCGGCTTTTATGGCTTTGTTAAAGGCTTGTGCAATTTTTATTCTTCCTTCCGAATCGGCATATAAAATGCGTGCTTGCGAACCCACCACCAATTTATTTTTTTGCGCATCTTTTATCCATGTAATGTTGTCTTCCAATTGTTGTTTTATTTCTTTAGGTGCTTTTTTATACATCTCCTGAAGCACTTTTAAGGCAATTTTATCGGTAGTTTCTAAATCTTTGGGATTAGCGCTGGTACACACCCAGCGGAACGGACCAAAGCCATAATCGAAACACATTGGTCCTAAAATATCCTGCACATACGATGGATATTTAAACTCTCTGTCAACTCCTTTTACATCGGCTCCGGCACGCGATGCTTCGAGTAAAAATGCGTTGCCGTAATCGAAAAAATACATTCCTTTTGAGGTTAATTTATTTATAGCATCTGCATGTCTGCGTAAGGTTTTTTGAACCTCCTGCTTAAACCGCTCCGGTTCTTCGGCCATCATTTTGTTACTTTCTTCGTAAGTAAATCCAACAGGATAATAACCTCCCGCCCAAGGATTGTGAAGCGATGTTTGGTCACTTCCAATATCAACGTTAATATTTCGTTCTACTAAAGCCTCCCATAAATCTACAATGTTTCCATCGTAAGCTAAGGAAACTGCTTCGCCATTTTTTCGTGCTTTTTCTGTTCGTGCAATTAATTCATCTAAATTGCTGTACACTTCATCTACCCAACCTTGTTCATGTCGTTTGTATGTTGCTTTAGGATTTACTTCTGCGGTAATACTTACCAATCCTGCAATACGCGCTGCTTTGGGTTGTGCGCCACTCATGCCTCCTAAGCCGGCTGTAACAAATAATGTTCCTTTAGGAATTTTACCTCCAAATTTTTTTCGTGCCGCATTCATTACGGTAATGGCTGTTCCGTGTACAATTCCTTGTGGACCTATGTACATAAAAGAGCCGGCCGTCATTTGTCCGTATTGCGTTACGCCTAGAGCATTAAATTTTTCCCAATCATCAGGTTTACTGTAATTAGGAATCATCATACCGTTGGTCATCACAACACGCGGAGCATCTTTATGCGAAGGAAACAAGCCAAGCGGATGGCCGCTATACAGTACCAATGTTTGCTCATCGGTCATGCTTGCCAAATACTGCATGGTAAGCAGATACTGTGCCCAGTTTTGAAATACTGCACCATTGCCACCATATGTAATTAGCTCGTGTGGATGTTGCGCTACGGCATAATCTAAATTATTGCTCAGCATGTGCATAATGGCTTTTGCCTGCAAGCTTTTGCCGGGATAATCTTTTATAGGGCGTGCATATATTTTGTAATCAGGACGAAAACGATACATGTAAATTCGACCATAGTTTTTTAGTTCTTCTGCAAATTCTTTGGCTAATGTTGCATGAAATTTTTTAGGGAAATATCGCAAGGCATTTTTTATAGCCAATTTTTTTTCTTCTTCGTTTAATATATCTTTTCGTTTAGGAGCATGATTTAAAGTAGCATCAAAAGCTTTGGGCTTTGGCAAAGTATTGGGAATACCTTGTAATATGAGTTTACGAAAATCTGCTGTACTTATTTCTTTTGGTTGTTTTTTTGTAGTTGCCATAATCAATTATTTGAGTAGCAAAATTAGCAAATAAAAAATCCTTATTGCTGTATTTTAAATAAGCAGGACGGTTTTCACTAAATTAAAAAGTCATTTTTTCACTTTTTTTCTTGACTCGTATAGTTTTTTTTTTGTGCAGTCAGTTAACATTAAATGCTAATTTATGAACAAATTTACAGGTTTTCTGACAGTGTTCTTTTATGTAATATCATCGGCTGTGTTTGCGCAAAGTTTTACATGGTCAACCTTGGGGAATAACGATATAACTCCCGATAATTGGCTGGGAACAGGTAATACCTCCATGCTGAAAGACCTAATAATAAAAACCGACAACAGAGAGCGTATGCGCATAAAAGGCGGAGGATTTTTTGGCATAGGA
>CALKJP010000010.1 GCA_937995645.1 uncultured Bacteroidia bacterium | reverse complement strand
CACTTATAATTTAGCGAAACATTAGCTTTTTAAGTTTGGTTGGGCTTTTTGTTTTTGTTGGCTTCTTAAAGTATCAACCAGTTTCAGGAAGAAACAAGATGACTTATCAAACTCAGAAGGATGCTTACGATAACATCAGGTTATGAAAAAACTTTGTAGTAAAATGAATTTTCAAAAAAAAAATGGGCTTGTAAAATTTGTTGGGAGCTTATTATATCGTTTTTAACGATAGTAAAATTTTAGGCGGCTAATTTTGTTTCAAAACGTAGATTCAAGTAATAAATGCAACTGAAAAAGGACAAGAAATAACGAACATTTTTCCAAAGAAAGGAGAGCTAAAGCCCTCCCTCTTCTGAATGGAATAAGCGTTTATATTTGGTGTCCTCGTCCAAAAGTTGCCATTTATGAAACACTTAACCGTAGAACAAAGATATGCAATTTCCATTTTGAAAGAAAAAGGAAAATCACAAAAGGAAATAGCCAAAATGATTGGAAAAGATAAATCAGTGGTAAGCCGGGAACTTGCGCGTAATTGCGACAAGCGAAGCGGAAAATATGACCACGAATTAGCCCAGCGAAAATACCGCAAACGAATAGAATAAAAGCCAAAACACATAAGGTTTACGCCAGAGATCAAGAATTTTGTGGAAAGCAAAATAAAAGATGACCTCAGCCCTGAGCAAATTGTGGGAACGGCAAAAAAAGAAGGCATCCCTTGTGTATCACATGAACGCATTTATCAGCATCTGTGGAACGACAAAAAACAAGGGGGAACGCTCTATACACATTTGCGCACAAAAGGCAAGCGCTACCGCAAAAGAGACAACAAGAAAGACAGAAGTGGAATTATCCCTAACCGAGTGGATATAACATTGCGTCCGGCAATAGTGGATGAAAAATCCAGAGTAGGCGACTTTGAAATAGATACCGTTATCGGAAAAAATCATCAGGGTGCGCTGGTTATTATCAACGAACGCAAAACAGGATTAGTTAAAATCGTAAAAGTTCCTGCTAAAGAAGCTCAATTAGTGGCAGACGCTACCACCCATGCACTGCTGCCTTACAAAAACATAATCCATACCATTACTGCCGATAACGGAAAAGAATTTGCCATGCATTCTAAAATCAGCTAACAACTCAATATAGATTTTAACTTTGCCAAACCCTATCATTCGTGGGAAAGAGGGGCAAACGAAAATCTCAACGGATTAATACGACAATACTTCCCCCAAAAAAACCGACTTCAAAAACATTAGACAGGAACAAGTACAGCGCGTAGAAAATATTTTAAACAACAGACCAAGAAAACGGCTTAACTTTGCATTCCCAAGCGAAATCTTTAATCAACTAACTAATCAGACAAAAGTTACATTTGTGACTTGAATCCACCATTCTTATATCATCACTTAAAAATCATTTGTTTTAAATCATTCCTTGGTTATTATTTTTCATATTTACTAATTGTGTACTGCTCACCTCCTACTTTACACTAAGAACTTTCGACTTACTACTTAGCTCTTACAACATAGCACTAATAACTAATAGCTAATAAACTAAATTATATCGTAGGTTTTATCTTTTTTAGTAAGTAAAAAAAGTATTCTAAAAAGAATATGAACTATTGTATAATTAATTTGATGACGTAAGCGGATAAAAATATTTTGAGATGAAATATAAAATTCTTTATGTACTTTATCGCAATCGTTTTCAATTAATAAATCTATTTCATGTTTTAAGCACTCCGCAAAATTATTGTCTGCAATGTTTACATTAAGCTCAATACTATTGTATTCACTTATAAAATTTAAATTATATGAACCTACGGTACTCCATTCACCATCAACCATCATAACTTTTGCATGTACCACACTGGGTTTATATTCATAAATTTCAATTCCATGTTTTAATAATTCGTGATACAAATAATATGTGGCTTTTTGGGCTATTGGAACGTCTGACTGTTTACCTAAAATTAATTTTATTCTCACTCCCCTGTCGGCTGCTTTTAAAATTTCGCGAAGCATTTTTCTGCCGGGAATAAAATAACTTGAAATCAGATATATTTCGCTAACTGCATTTTTAAAGGCTTTCTTATAACTCTTGGAAATATTTAATTTTCTTCTGAAAAAATCATGTTGCGATAATTTTGCTTTTACATCTGCAGGGTGTGATTTTACATCGGAAGTTTTTTTTATTTTTGGTTTATATAATAATTTATTCCATAATTGATAACACAAAATATAAGCGTCCCAAACAATGTTTCCTTGTAGCAAAACTGCATAATCAAGCCATGCTTTTTCATTTACTCCTTTATACTTATTTGAAATATTTATTCCACCAATTAAAGCATATTTTTTATCTACAACTACAATTTTATGATGTAATCTTCTTCCTGTTTCAAATTTCCAGAAGTGTAAAGGTGAAAACCTTCTTATTTCAATACCATATGTTTTTAGCTCATCCGTAAATTTTACGGAAAGACTTCCTGATGCATAAGCGTCAACGAGTAAATAAACTTTAACACCGCGCTTGGCAGCTCTTATTAATTGTGCAGCAACCTGTAGTCCGGTAGCATCTTCTTCAAAGATATAGGTTTGAAAGTGAATACTTTCGTGCGCATGATTAATAATCTCTTCAAGTGTATTAAAATAATCATTACCGCTTTTTACAAGCCTTACATCATTTCCTCCAATGTATTCTTTTGAACTAAAAAACTCCATTTCGGATTGATGTTGCAACATTATTTATGAAAGCAATGTAATTTTATTTCTTGATAATTTTACATCACCAATTCTCTCTAACTGCTTCAGTAAGCGTGAAATTACTTCTCTTGATGTGCCTAAGTCGCGAGCAATTTCTTCATGAGTAATATTAAATTCTGTTATATTAAGTGTTTCGCTTTTGCGTTCAAGATATTCAAGTAAACGCTCATCCATTTTTTTAAACGCTATGCTATCTATGGTTGATAATAATTCTTCAAAACGCTTTTGATAGGTACTAAACACAAAACTTTTCCAACCCGGATATTTTTCCATCCATTTTTCTACATATTCTACAGGTATCATAAGCATTTGCGTTTTTTCATCTGCAACAGCTCTTACTTCGCTTTTTCTAAGCGACATGCAACAGGTGAGCGACATGGCACAACTGTCGTTATCGCCTAAATAATACAATAGCAATTCTTTTCCATCATTATCTTCGCGCATAATTTTTATAGAACCTTTAATAATAAAAGGTATTGCTTTTATATACTGTCCGGGGCGCATAATTTCTTCGCCTGCCATAAATTCATGAAACTGACCTACACGAATAATTTCTTCAACAATATTACTATCAAAAATCTGTAGTAACTGTTGCTCTATAGCTTTAATATCCATGATGGGTGTATGATTTATATTATAACTTTTTTACAATTAAATAATTACCTTCTGTTCTAACAACAATTATATTGTCTCCTTTTTCTGCAAATCCATTTTGCAAAGTTATATCATATAATTTATTATCAATATAGGCTTTTCCGCTTGGTTTACAATCGTTAAAAACAACACCTGTTTTGCCAATAAGGCTATTTAGCGGTATGTTTGAATTAATTTCTGTATTTACATTGGCTTCTAACTCTGTTGCAAGTGCAAATTTTTTAAACAATCCCCAGTCTGCTAATTTATTGCTTAAAAATAAGGATAACGAAATAGACGAAATAATTGCAACAATAACAATTAATAATGCTTGCAGAATTGAAGGAACAATGTTTTGAGGAAAATCAAAACCTACATTTCCTATCATACTTAGCGTAAGTGAAAGTATTATTAAAAAAATACCGCTTATACCTGTAATGCCAAAACCCGGAATGACAAAAATTTCAACTCCTATTAAAACAAGTCCGATAATAAAAATCAATATTTCCCAATTTTCAGCGAGTCCTTCTAAATACAGTGGGGCAAAATACAATATAGCTGCTATAGCTGCCGCTGCAGAAGGAAATCCAATTCCCGGTGTTTGTAGTTCAAAATAAATTCCACCAATAATTATCATGATTAATAATCCGCTAACAAGTGGTTTTATAAGTAAACCTATTATTTTATCAATGAGTGTATGCGTATGATTTATAATAGTGTATTCTTCAATTCCTGCTAATTTTACTACTTCCTCTATACTGGAAGCTTCTCCATTGCAAAATCCATACTTTATGGCTTCTAATGTGGTTAATGTTAATACTTTTCCCGAATCAATTATTCCCGGAATAACTACATCAGGATCTACCATGGCTTCAGCTATATCCGGATTGCGATGATTCATTTCGGCTGTTGCACGCATTTTTTTTCGCATATACGATTGATATTTATCAGGAACTTGTTGACCACTTTGATCAACTACGGTTGCGGCTCCAATTGTAGAACCCGGACTCATGTAAATACTATCGCAGGCAATAGAAATTAGTGCTCCTGCTGATGCAGCATTGTTTTTAATATGCACCATTACAGGAATGGGGCAATGTAAAATTTTTGTTCTAATAGAATCTGCTGCATCAACCAAACCTCCGTAGGTATCCATTTCTATTAAAATATAATCGGCATTTAATCTCTTGGCTTCTTCTATTGCTTTATGCGTTGTTCTTACAACAGGTGGCGCTATTTCATCCTGAATATTGAAAACATAAATCAGCTTTTTAGGCTCTTGTGCATGAGAGAATAATGGAGTAATTAAAAATATAATAATATGAACTATGTGTTTTAAATTAATCATAAGCTCATCATATCTTTAAATTTGCTTGATTGTCTTCTTGAAATTTCAACCTGTTCGCCACTTTTAAGTTTTGCCATTAATCCGCCATTAAACCAGTTTTCAACACTTTCAATCCATTTTAAATTGATGATATGTTTTCTACTGGCTCTGAAAAATTGCTGCGGATGCAAACGTTCTTCCAGATTATTAAGCGATTTTAAAATTAATGGTTTAAAGTTATGAAAATAAACGCGAACATAATTACCTTCGGATTCAAACATGCGAATATCAGATAATTTTACAAACCAACATTTATCTCCATCTTTTAAAAACACCTGATTTTCGCTTGTTAAAAATTTCTCATCATGTTTTGATTTTTTATTAGATGTAGTGTTTTTTTCTTGTATAATCTTTTTAATAGTTTCATCTAAACGCTCCGGTTGAACAGGTTTTAGCAAATAATCCAAAGCGTTAAACTCAAATGCTTTTAAAGCATACTCATCATAGGCTGTAACAAACACAACACGTGGCACATCTTCTAATTTTTCTAACAATTGGAAACCATTGATTTCCGGCATTTGAATATCCAGAAAAATTAAATCAGGATTTAGCACAGGAATTTTTTCAAGGGCATCTACTGCATTGCTGCATTCGTCCATTATTTCAATTTCGGGATATTTTAAAAGCAACTTTTTGAGCTCCTGACGGGCTAATCGCTCATCATCAATAATCAATGTTTTCATATATTTATTTTCAAAGCATTAATTATTATTTGTTTTGCATTTTCGGAATAAGTAAGGTACATGTAACTTCATTTTCTGAACTTTGTTCAATTTTAAAATTTGCTCTATCGTTATATAATAAATAAAGTCGCTGCTTTGTATTATTTATACCAAACCCTATTGATTCATCAATTTTTTCAGTAGTTAATTTTCCGGTATTTTTTATTGCAATTTGAAGGGTATCATTTTCTACTTTTGAAGAAACTGTAATATATCCTCCTTTTGCAAATTTTGAAATCCCATGTTTAATAGCATTTTCAACTAATGTTTGCAATATCATGGGTGGAATTTCAAATTCACTAGATGCTATATCTAAATTGTAGTTTACTTGCAGTCGTTCTTCATATCTTATACTTTCTACATCTAGATAATCTTTCACCAATTGTATTTCTTGTGAAAATGGAACTAACTTAGTTTTACCCATCTGCAAGGTATTACGTAATACATTAGAGAATTGAGTAAGTGCTTGCTTGGATTTTTCAGGATTTTCGTCAATTAATGCTCTTATACTGTTCATTGCATTAAACATGAAATGAGGATTAAGCTGAGATTTTAATTTGTTTAATTCAATTTCATTCATACTCGCTTCGTATCTCAAATTTTTAATTTCTTCTTTTCGATAATTTTCAATAAAATTTACTAAAAAATAAATTAGCGACCATACTAAATAAATAAATGATAAATTTAATGCACCTGCAACATCGCTCTTTGTAAATTGTATTTTTTGAGACAATAATAATGAATTAAAAATCCCACCTATTACATAAGTAATACTACCTAAAAATATGGCTGAAAAAAGAAATAGAGGAACAAGCGCAGCTGTTTTTACAGATAACCACTTAAACCGAATAATTACATAACGATATAAATGAGACAATAAAATACCAAGTAAAAACAATATGAAAAGCGATAAATAACTTACATGGCTTGCATCTTTACTAATGCGTAAAAACACGGCATTAATAAAAACAAAAGCAAACCAACCTAAAATCTGGCAAATCCAATAAACTGCTGTTTTATTCAAATATGTGTTGTTTATACAAAAATACAGAAGATTTAGATTGTTTTTAGCTTTTTATATAATTGGCTAAATAGGCGGTTTAGTGGCTGTTTTATTATGTAACTTTGTAAGGTAAATGACAAAAAGATTAAAAGATATAAAAAATGTAACATATTATCCTTGTAAAATTTATTCTGTAAAAAATATTGCAGAAAATTTTACACAAGTAATTTTTTATTCAAATTTTCCTGTATGGGAAGAATATTTACCCGGTCAATTTGTAACAGTTAATTATGAGAATAAACAAATCAAATGCTGGATTGCATCGCATCATTTTGGAGCTGATTTACCGTCAATTATTATTCCTCATTCGTTTAAAAATAGTTTTAAAAAGGGAGATATTTTACAATTAAGTAAATCGGAAGGTAATTTTACACTTAACCCGATAAGTAATTTTAAACGTTCATTTATTTTTTTAGCACAAGATGAAGGTATTATCCCGATTTTTGTAATGCTGCAATCGCTACTTTTTATTGAGAACATGAGTAGAGCAAGTGTGTATGCTGTTAGCAAAAGTAATGATGGGTTATTTTTTGATGAAATTGATTTTCTTAAAAACATGGTTCATGGAAGAATTAAATGTGAACTGGAAACAAATAAAAAAACACTTAGTATTATAAAATTAAACAGCCTGCTTGAATTTTCTGCTAAAGAACACTTGCCATTATTTTATGTTTGTGGAGGAAAATCATTTATTAATAAAATAGCCGGTTTTATGCTAAAAATGAAAATCTCAATTAGTAATATGCAATACTTTAAAACGCCTCTTAACTAAATTTAATATAAGGATATTGCAATAAAAGTTTTGTTTTCTTTTCTAAAATTATTTGTTTAAATTTTTTAAAACTTTCTGATTCTAAATTTCTTGGTCGGTGATTTTCTGATTTTAAAATTTCGTCAATTTGCTTAACAATGTTTAAACATTGATTACTGAAATATGCTTTTGAAAACTTTTCCCAAACATAACTAATGGCAAAATCTGTTGGGTGTATCATGTCATCTTTAAAAAAGCGATAATCTCTTAAATCATCAATTATTAATTCGTATGCTGGGAAATAATAACAATTATTAATCATATTGCATAGTTGGTAAACCGATTCTATTAATCGAGCTTTACTTAAATTATTTTCAACCATACCGTCTCTTATGTAGCGTACCGGACTAATGGTAAAAATTATTCTTATTTGCGTATTAAGTTTAGTTATAGAGTTAATTGCGTTTTTTAAATCGTTAATAATTGTATCTATGCTTAACAGTTCTTTAGTAAATTCATTATTGGGTACTTTATGACAATTAGCTACATAATTATTTTTATATAAATGCCTGTAAATAAAAGAAGAACCGAGAGTTATAAACATATAATTGCATTGTTTTAAAAATTGATGTGCATGACTAATTTCAGTATTTATTGTATTTAAACACACATTTACATCAGCATGCGAATAGCGGCTATGATGATTCCAACTATGCCATAGATTATCGTAAAAAAATACATCATCTTTAGTATAATGTTTATTTTCGCAATAATCTGAAAGAGCTCTTGCAATGCTGTTTGGACTATACAAAATACCATGCGGATTTATGCATGTTTTAAACAATAATAATTTTGTTTTCTCAGCGATATTTTCAGCGAAACATGAACCCATAAAAAATAGAGCATCATGATGCTCTATTTTAAAAGTTGATTCTGTAACTGTTAATTCTGTTCTGAATTGCATGTATTAACGACTCAGAATTTTAAACTCTGTTCTTCGGTTTTCCTGTCTTCCTGCTTCAGTATCATTTGTTGCAACAGGCTGATCTTTTCCATATCCTTTATATTCTAATCGCGATGGGCTAATACCATTTGCAACTAAATAATCAACAACTGCTTTTGCACGATTTTCAGACAATTTCTGATTTAATTCAGCTGAACCTCTGTTATCGGTATGGCCTGAAATTTCAATGCGCATACTAGGTATATCGTTTAATAACTTAATTAATCGCTGTAGCTCGTTGGTAGATTCAGGGCGTAAGGTATATTTACCAAAATCAAAGAAAATATTACGCAAAATAATTTTACTTCCAACTGCTACATTTTTCAACTGAATATCTTTAATTACTTCGTTATATTCAGCGGTATCAGGTAAATCGAAATTTTCTGAATGGAATAAATATCCTTCGGCTTTTACGGCAATACCATAGTTTTTACCTGATGGTAATGAAACTAAATATTTACCGGTAGCAGCATTTGATTTAAACACAGCTAAAGTCTGATTTTTAACATTATCAATTAATTCTATTTCCGCTTCCAATACTTTTTGGGTTATTGCATCGGTAATGGTACCTTTTAAGATAGTAGTCTTTGCTTTTGCAACTTCAACTTTGGGTTCTATAACCGTAGTTCTTACAGGTGCTACTAAACTGGCAATTAAGTTATCTTCATTATTAAGCTGTAAAGGCTTTTCCGGACCTAAGAACGTAATGGTGTAAATATCTTTTTCTCCATGCCCATCTGCTCTGAATGATGAATAGTAGCCTCTTCTTCCACTTGCAGAAAGCACAAAGAAAACATCATCATCGGGAGTGTTGATGGGCCATCCAAGATTTTCCGGCTTACTCCATATTCCATTATTATTAACTGTTTTAAAAATATCATACCCTCCCATACTGTTGTGCCCTTGTGAAGAGAAATATAAGGTTTTACCATCGGGATGTAAGAAAACACTTTCTTCATTATACGGTGTATTAATGGTACTACCAATATTTACGGGTTTCATCCAGCGCCCTTTTTCATCTTTGGTACTAACGAATATATCTCTTCCACCAATTGATAAATCAGGTCTTGTACTAACAAAATATAGTGTTTTTCCATCAGGTGATAAACAAGCTGAAGATTCGTGGGAAGAGGTATTAATTACTTTATCAACTTTTTGAGGCTTAGTCCATGTATTACCTACTAAAGATGTTTCGTAAATATTTCCATCTCCTTTGTCATCTTTGTAGATAAACATTTTTTGACCATCGGGAAAAAGGCTTATTGTAGCATCGTGTTCGGGGGTATTAATTGGGGCTCCAATATTTTGTGCAGGTGTCCATTTACCATTTTGCTTATAGGAAACATAAATATCTTCATAATATCCTCCTAAATATTCATCCATTTTGCCTCCGGTTGTATTATCTCTTCTTGATGTAAAATACATTACGGATTCATCGGCTGATATTATCGGACCATATTCGGGAAACTTGGTATTAATAGCGGTTCCGATATTATCAATAAATACGCGAACTGGTTTTTTCTCTAATTCTTTCCCATGATTACATTCTTGTATTAATTTAGGAATTTGTGCCAGTTTATCTGCATCTTCTTTTGTATTTAATGTACTTTTTGCTGCATTATATTCAGCAATGGCTTTATCCCACTCTGCTTTTAAATGATATCCTCTTGCTAAGTAAAAACGAATATCTGAACTAATATTGGGTTTTAAATCAAAAGCTTTTTTAAAATGTTCAAAGCATTTAACTTTAAAACTGGAATGATAATAGCATATACCTATTTTATAATTTAATTCTGCATTATCAGGGTTAAAGTTTTGTGCAGTTAGATAATAATTTAATGCAAAAGGATATTTGTGTTCTCCTTCCATGTAAAGCTTATCACCTTCTTTAATTGCTGCATTAGCAGCTTTTAAACCTTCTTTATCGTTTGGAAAAAATTCTTTTGTAAACTCTTTATTTTGTGAAAAGAGACTAAAGGTAATAAACAAAAAAAATAATGTTATAACACCGTTTTTCATATCAAATATCTTTTAGTGGATAATTCTAATTACAGTCTAATAAAAATTTAGAGGCATTGGTTACACCTAATTCTGAAGCTTTTTGCCAATCTTGGCAAGCTTTATCAAATTCTCTTAACATTTCTCTGGCTGTACCTCTGTTAAGGTATGCATATCCATAGTTAGGATCTAACCTAATTGCTTCGTTACAATCACTTATACTTCCTCTGTAATCTTTTAATTTAAATTTAGCGGCTGCTCTGTTATTGTATGCAAAGGCATAATCTGATTTTAATTTTATTGCTTGTGTAAAATCAGCTATAGCGCCATCATAATCACCGCTATCAAATTTAGCACTGCCTCTATTATTGTATGCTATATAGTAATCAGGTTTTAAATTTATGGCTTTTGTATAATCATCTATTGCTCCTTTAAAATCGCCCTTTCTTCGTTTAACAGTTCCTCTGTTATTGTATGCAAATGACAATTTATTATCAAGTTTTATGGCTTGATTGTAATCCTGCAAAGCACCATCTAAATCGCCAGATTCACGTTTAGCACCTGCACGATCATTATAGGCATAGGCATGGTCTGGTTTTACTTTTATAGTATTGGTAAAATATTCGATTGCTGCTGAATAATCTTGTTCTATAAAACTTATAACTCCTAAATTATATAGACAATGAGCATTATTGGGATTTAACTCAAGCGATTTTTTATAATCATTTTTTGCTTTATCGTTTTTATTTTCTGCCATGTATATATCGCCTCTTAGTTGATAGGCGTTTTCATTATTAGGATTTAATTCTATTGCTGTTTTTAAATCGCTTCGAGCCGATTTAAAATCTCTTAATTCATAAAATGCATTTGCACGGTTTACGTAGGCTTTATCAAAGTTTGCAACAAGTTGAATGGATTGTGTAAAAGCATCTATTGCCTGCTGAAACTGTTTATTTTGTAGATATTGAATACCCTCATTATAGCTCATTTGAGATTTGCGATAATTTTCTGATGTTGTATCAGATATTACCACCATTTCTTGAGCATAAATTAACATATGAAATAGTAAGGATGAACAAGTTAATAGCTTCTTTATCATGGCTTAAATTTTAAAAACAAGTTAAATGTATAAAAAAATTTTTTATGTAAACAAAATGTATTTATCATACCCATTCTATATAAGCTCTAATGATACTACATTTTCAACATGATGTGTTTGAGGAAACATATCAACCGGTTGAACTTTGGTTATTTTATATTTTGAAGAAAGTAATTGTAAATCTCTTGCCTGTGTAGCTGGATTACAGCTTACATATACAATTTTTTTAGCTTCCACTTCGAGTAAACAATTAATAACACTTTCATGCATGCCAGCCCTTGGAGGGTCGGTTATTACCACATCCGGCTTACCGTAATTTTGAATAAATTCAGCTGTTAAAACATCTTTCATATCACCGGCAAAAAAATTGGTATTATTTATTCCATTAATTTCTGAATTAACTTTTGCATCTTCAATTGCCGCTGCTACATATTCAATTCCAATAACGCTCTTAGCTTTTTTGGCAACAAAATTGGCAATAGTACCGGCACCTGTATATAAATCATATACCAATTCATTACCTTTTAATGCTGCAAAATCTCTTGCTACTTTATATAATTCATAAGCTTGTCGTGAATTAGTTTGATAAAAAGATTTAGGACCTACTTTAAATTTTAAGTCTTCCATTTTTTCTATCATGTGGTCTTTCCCCTTAAATACATGTACATCCAAATCGCCATAGGAGTCATTTCGTTTGGGATTAATGATATACATGAGTGAGGTAATTTGTGGGAATTTTTCAGCTATTGCATTAAGAAGATTTTCTCTTTTTTCTTTTTCATCTGCATGAAACATAACAATTACCATCCATTCGCCAGTGCTTGAATTACGAATAATTAAAGAGCGCATTAATCCATGTTGTTCGCGATTATCAAAAAATGAATAGTTATTATTTTCACAAAAATGTTTTACAAAATTTCGTATTTCGTTTCCAAGTTCATGCTGTAAATAACAGTGTTTAATATCTAATATTTTATCGAACAATCCGGGCAAATGAAAACCTAAAGCATTTCTATTTGTGAAATTTTCTGCAGATTTAATTTGCTCATCTGTCAACCACATTTTACAGGAAAAAGCATATTCCATTTTATTGCGGTAATTATAAATTTGATTAGAGCCAATTATGGGCAAAATATTTGGGAAACTTAATTTGCCGATACGTGTAAATGCATCATAAACTTGTTTTTGTTTAAAATATAATTGCTGTTTGTAATCGAGATTTTGCCACTTACATCCTCCACAGGTACCAAAGTGATCACACATAACATTTACTCTGTTAGGCGAGGCCTTTATAATATCAATTACTTTAGCTTCAAGATGTCTGCGATGTTCTCGAATTATTTTTATGTTTACAACATCACCGGGAACGGCATATTTAACAAAAATTACTAAGTCATTTACTTTTGCAACACTATTGCCATCGCTGCTTGCATCAAGTATTTCAACATTTTCAAAA
>CALKJP010000009.1 GCA_937995645.1 uncultured Bacteroidia bacterium | reverse complement strand
AAAACAGCATTGGGGATGCTGTCTAATTTTTGTTTTCTCAAGTCTAAAATTTCTACCTGTTCGGGTTCTTTCAGGGCATCTTCTAATGAATTGTAAATTCGGCTAAGTTGCGCATTTGCATTTATAGCAAATGTTATCATAAGTATTATATGTAATCGGAGATAGCGCATCTTATTTAGCTAATAATTCCATTACTGATTTTTTATCCTGATTTAACTGGATTTTTAGTTCTTCAGCATTGTTAAATTTTATTTCATCTCTAATGCGGTCAATAAATTCAATTTTTATGATTTTATCATAAATATCCTTATCGAAATCAAAAATATGCACTTCAATTTTTACGTTTGATTCGGAATTAAATGTTGGACGATAGCCGATATTCAGCATGGCATTATAAGCAGTATTATCTATCCAAACTTTTACGGCATATGCTCCATTGCCGGGAATTATTTTGTACGATTCTTCAACAATAATATTGGCAGTAGGGAAACCAATTTCTCTACCAATTTTATTCCCATGATTTACTTTTCCGCTTAGTGTAAAATTTCTATTTAAATAAGTGTTTGCTGTTTTAATATCACCTTCTAACAATGCTTTTCTTATTTTGGTTGAGCTTACATCTACATCATCAATCAATTTGGCCGGAATCTCTTCTACTTCAAAACCATATAGCGAACTGTATTCTTTTAAATGTTTAAATGATCCCTCGCGATTTCGGCCAAATTGATGATTGTATCCAATTACTAATTTTTTAGTACCTATTTTATTTACCAAAATCTCTCTAACAAATTCTACGGATGATAATCTTGAAAATTCTTTGCTGAAGGGATGTATAATTAAATGGTCAATTCCTTCTTTTTCTAAAAAATCAATTCGTTCATTAATAGTATCAATTAGTTTTAAATCATTATCAGGAAATAAAACCATACGGGGGTGAGGGAAAAAAGTTAAAACAACTGTTTCTCCATCAACTTTAGATGCAATTTCCTTTAATTTACTTAAAATAGTGCGGTGGCCAATGTGTAAACCATCAAATGTACCGGTGGTAACTACGGCATTTTTGCAACCAGGAAATTTATTTATGTTTCGGTAAACTTTCAAGCAAGAGATTTTTTGTTAACAAATTTGCCGTAAAATTAGCAATAAGGATTTGATTTTCTGTCATAAAGAAAAAGCTGTTAGTAGCTATTTTGTTAGCAGTGAGACGAAAAGGTATAAAAAAATGATAAATATTACTCTGTAAAATTATCAACAGCTATTACACATGAATTATAAATTATTGTAACTTCGCGGTCGCAAAATATAAATTAACCATATAAAATTTAACAAATGTCCACAGTATCAATTGGAAAAATCAGTCAGGTAATTGGGCCGGTAGTTGACGTTAGTTTTGACGAAGGCGGAAAATTACCCAACATTCTTGACGCTCTTGAAATTGTTAGAGAAAACGGCCAAAAGCTTGTTTTAGAGTGTCAGCAACATATTGGTGAAGACACCGTAAGGGCCATTGCCATGGACTCTACAGATGGTTTAAGAAGAGGTATGCCTGTTACTGCAACAGGAAGCCCAATTAAAATGCCAATTGGCGACCAGATTCACGGACGTGTATTTAACGTAGTGGGCGAAGACATTGATGGTATTGGTAAAATAAACTACGATAAAGGTGTTTCTATTCACAGAAATCCACCAAAATTTGAAGATTTATCTACCACTACCGAAGTATTATTTACAGGTATTAAAGTTATTGATCTTTTAGAGCCTTATGCAAAAGGTGGTAAAATTGGTTTGTTTGGCGGTGCGGGTGTAGGTAAAACGGTATTGATACAGGAATTAATTAACAATATTGCGAAAGGTCATGGTGGTTTATCGGTATTTGCCGGTGTTGGTGAGCGTACTCGTGAAGGAAATGATTTATTACGCGAGATGATAGAATCCGGTATCATTAAATACGGAGAAGCATTTAAGCACTCTATGGAAGAAGGCGGATGGGATCTTTCTAAAGTAGATATGAATGAGTTAAAAGACTCTAAAGCTACCTTCGTATTTGGTCAGATGAACGAACCTCCCGGAGCACGTGCACGTGTTGCATTATCAGGATTAACCGTTGCCGAATATTTCCGCGATGGTGACGGACAAGGCCAGGGTCGTGATATCTTATTCTTTATTGATAACATTTTCCGTTTTACACAGGCAGGTTCTGAAGTGTCTGCTCTATTAGGTCGTATGCCATCAGCAGTAGGTTACCAACCAACACTTGCTACCGAAATGGGATTAATGCAAGAACGTATTACTTCAACCAAGCGTGGTTCTATTACTTCGGTACAAGCGGTTTATGTACCTGCCGATGACTTAACCGACCCTGCTCCTGCAACAACTTTCGCGCACTTAGATGCTACTACGGTATTAAGCCGTAAAATTGCTGAGTTAGGTATTTATCCTGCGGTTGATCCATTAGATTCAACCTCACGTATCTTAACTCCGGCTATATTGGGCGAGGAGCATTACAATACTGCTCAACGAGTAAAACAAATTTTACAACGTTATAAAGAATTACAGGATATTATTGCTATTCTGGGCATGGACGAATTATCTGAAGAAGATAAATTAGTTGTTCACCGTGCAAGACGTGTTCAACGTTTCTTGTCGCAGCCATTTCATGTTGCAGAGCAGTTTACCGGATTAAAAGGTGTTTTTGTAAGCATTGATGATACTATAAAAGGCTTTAACATGATTTTAGATGGTAAAGTTGATGAGTATCCTGAAGCTGCATTTAACCTTGTAGGTACTATTGAAGAAGCAATTGAAAAAGGTAAGAAAATGTTAGGCAGCTCTAAATAATTTAAAAATAAAATCATGTATTTAGAAATAATAACACCCGATAAAATAGTTTACGAAGGAGAAGTAGAGTATGTGCAATTACCAGGATCTGAAGGCTCTTTCGGTATTTTAAAAAATCATGCACCTATTATAGCTTCTCTAGGAAAAGGTGAATTAAACTTTACCGATATCAAAAATCAAAAGCAAACGATGAATATAAATGGTGGCGTTGTAGAAGTGCTAAATAATAAAATATCTGTTTTAGCGGAACAAATTTTATAATAAGTTCATCTAAAAAATTAAAAGCCACTTGAAGAGTAATTCAAGTGGCTTTTTTTATGAATATTATCCCCAACAATAATAAGACACTTTTTTGAGATTAAATACTTTCTACGTCTGTAGCTTTTATCCAGCCTGAATTGCCATTACTTAATTTAATATGCAGCCAGTCATTCTCTTTTTTGTTAATTTTTACTTTTATACCTTCGTGTATTACAAAAAGGCGAGTAGCCTTTTCATCTGGTGATGCAAGTACATTTGCAACGGGAACCATTAAAATTGCATAGCTGTTATCTTCTTCATTTTTTTTTTGTTCAAAACCCAAGGCTGCAAAAATTAATGAAAAAATTAAAATGGTAATTCCGCCCCAAAAACCTGTTTTTTTTAATAAGTAATTAGAGGAGAATAAAAACAATAAAAATCCGGCTAATGCCAACAACATGGTTTTTATAGCCAACCAACCCCAGGCATCGGCTGTCTTAGATTTTATCAGTTCGCTGTAAAAGTTACTAATAAATAATTGTGGTAATTCATCTACTTTATCTTTTATGTGTGTGTTTGCAAGTTTTAAATTATGATTTAGTTCTTCATCATTAGCATTTATTTTTTTTGCTTTTTCGTAATATAAAATAGCTTTAGGAAATTCTTTCTTTTTGTAATAAGCATTGCCCAAATTATAATATAATTCAAAAGAAAAATAATTTTGATTTAAGATTTTTTGGTAATGTTCAATGGCTTCATCGTATTTGCCTTCTTTATACAGATTATTCCCGATTAAAAAATCATCTTCAGAACTGGCCGATACAATAAGCGGAAAAAGTAATAATGCAACTATTAATTTATGTTTCAACATCATTTTATTTCCTCCTCTAATTTATTAATACAATCTTCGGCTTGTGAGTATAATTTTTGCATGGGCATGGCAGCTGAAGGTGCAAATCTTGCAAATTCGCATTGATCAACCGTGTCAATAAGTTTTTGTATGCTATCAGCTGAAACTTGTTTTTGCATTAATCGTTCTCTGATGCTTTCTTTATTTAACTGCGATTTTTCTATATTCAATTTATATGAAATATAATCGTAAAGAGCTTTAAATACTTCTTCATAAAATGTAGAAGTAGCATTTGCATCCATTTGTTTTTTAGCTTGCGCCAGATGTTTAGCGGCAATTTTATTGGCTTGTTTAAAGTTTAATTTGGCCGTATCTTTTAAACTTTCAATATAACGATTGCGTATAATCCAAGCGGTAATGAATATTACTAAAGGTAATATCCATAAAATATAAAACAATACTGAACCTATAAAGTAATTTTTCTTTTGTTCGAGTTTAGTTTCTGTTTTAATAAAATTTATATCGCTTCCCAGCACTTGTATATCTTGTTTGGCAATACTACTGCTAACAATCATATCTTCATTATCTCCTTTTTCTACTTCTATTACATGATCTTCCGTGCGAATATTTTCGTATTTACCGGTAGTAGGGTCGAAATACGAAAAGTTTAAACCTTCTATGGTATAAATTCCTTGGTGGCGCGGAATTAAAAGGTATTCAAATGTTCTGCTGCCACTTACTCCGCTTGCACTAATATTGATATTATCTTTGATTTTAGGGTCGTAGCTTTCTATATCGCTTGGAAATTCGGGTTTTGGAGCTTCAACCAGTTTTATATTTCCTTTTCCGCTAATCACATAGCTAAGTGTAATGGCCTCGTTAGCTTTTATTTTAGTTTTATTAATTTTACTTTCCAGCTGAAATTTTCCAACGGCACCTGTAAAACTTTCAGGTTTATTTTTTTCAGGAAGCGCTTTTACTTCAATTTTTACAGGTTTACTTTTTACGGTATATGCCACATCATGATAGCCGCCAAAAAACTGATCGAAAATACTGCGTGAACGGTTATTGTTTCTTAATCGCAAAACCATATCCATTTCTAAGGGGTCGATTTCTAATGTTCCAGCTCGTTGAGGAAACAAGATAGTTTTCTTTAATTCTGCTACATAATATTGAACCCCATCTACGTTTTCTCTTATTAGCTGGGCTTGTCCTTTATTGTCTATATCTTGACTCCAAAAACCATTTAATGCAGGTAATTTTTTAACCGAATTGCTTACAATATCTACGCGCGTATAAATTTTATAGGTTGCGGTAATTTGTTCGCCAATATATGCGCTTTTTTTATCAACATTTACTTTAATAAATATGTCATCTTTTAAATCATTAGTTTGTAATTGCTGATGTTGAGGGTAATTTCCAAACGGGTCGAATGGATCAAATATAGGATTTTGTTTGGGTTGTTGTTGTTGTTGTTGAGAAGGAGGTGTACCTTTTACAACTTCTATGCTTATATCGTTTGAGGTAAATATTTTTCCTCCTACTTCAATGGTTGCACCTTTAAATGTGTATGTGCCTTCTTTTTCGGCAAGTAATATATAACTTATTGATAATGATTGCGAAGATTTTCCATTAACCCACTGAAAGCTGGAGGATTGATTGGGTCCTCCAATTATCTTAAATCCATTAAAGGACGGGGCTTTAAAATTATTGGCATTGCTGTTTATGGTATAGGTTATTTGAACGGTTTCTCCAGTGCTAATTTTATTTCGGTTAACTTTTGCGGTAAAACTTATATCTTCAGCAATAGCTGATAATGCAAGAAAAAATCCTGCAAGAAATAAACCAATTTTTTTTATTTCGATGTTATAACACATATTGTTTACCAATCTTTTTCTATTTGCACTTTTACTGCTTCTTTGCGTTTATCGCGTTTCTCCTGAGTGTTTTTTTCTTCGTTTTGTAATGCTTCCAGCATACGCTTAGCTTCTTCTTTCGACATTTGATTTTGCTGCTGCTGTTGTTGCTGTGCCTGATTTTTTTGTTCCTGCTTTTGTTCTTCTTTCTTTTCTTCTTGTTTATTTTGTTGTTGTTGCTGTTTACTTTGATTTTGTTGTTGTTGTTTTAATTTTTCCAATGCATAAGCTAAATTATAGCGTGTATCTTCATCTCTTGGATTTAGTTTTAAAGATTGTTTATATGCTTTAACAGCTTCTTCGAGTTTTTCGGTTTTTAAATAGGTATTGCCCATATTGTGAAAGGCTTTTGCTTGTTTTTCTTTATCAGTACTGCTGTTTGCAAATGTGTTGAATTGCTGCAGGGCTTCTTCATGTTTTTGTTGCTTGTAAAGAGTATTTCCGAGATTAAAATTGATGATGCTATTGGAAGCATTTTTTTCCATAGCTTTCAGGTAATTTTGTTCGGCTTCAGCAAATTTATTTTCCTTGTATAGTTTATTTCCTTCTCGAATAAATTTATTTTCCTGCTGTGCCCATATTGGCAGGTTGTTTAAAATAAAAGTTATTATAATGAGGTATGCTTTCATTGTTTTTCTCCAAATAAATTAATTTGAGCAATCCATTTGCTTTTAATACGAGGAATGAAATATTCTAACGTTAATAAAATTAAGGCTAAAGCTATTAGGTATTGAAATCTGCTTTCGTATTCAGTAAACATTTGTGAAGAAAGTTCAGACTTTTCCAACTTATTTATTTCATCAAGAAAAGTGTTTAGGCTTGCGTTAGAATTTGTGCCTCTTATATAAATTCCATTTCCGATTGCTGCTATTTGTTGTAAAAGTGATTCGTTTAGTTTGGTAATAACAGTAGTACCATCTTTGTCGGTTTTATAACCTACCATTTTATTGTTTTTATATACCGGAATAGGGACTCCGTTTGGCGAGCCGAATCCCATGGTATGAATTATTATACCATTATTAGAGGCTTCTTTGGCAGCGCTTATAGCATCGTCTTCATGATTTTCTCCATCGGTAATTACCAGTATAACTTTGCTGCGTTGTTGTTCTTCTTCTTTTGCTGTCAATGCTTTTGTTGCTAAATCAATAGCATTGCCTATGGCTGTTCCTTGAGTAGGAATATATCCTGTATTAATGGTGTTTAAAAATAATTTTGCAGCAGCATAATCTGTGGTAAGTGGTAATTGAATATAGGCTTCACCGGCAAAAACGATTATTCCAATTCTGTCGCCTTTTAATTTATCAACGATTTTGGTAATAATTTGTTTTGCTCTTTCTAATCGGTTGGGCTGTAAATCTTCAGCATTCATACTGTTAGAAACATCCAGCGCAATCATTAAATCAATACCTTCGCGTTTTACTTCTTCCAGTTTTGAACCCAATTGTGGATTGGCCATTGCCACTATAACTGTTGCAAAAGCAATAATTTGTAACCAAACTTTTAAGCGTGTTTTGTACTCTGATAAATTGGGCATAATATGTTGTAACAGATGATGTTCTGCAAAGCGTGCAAAAGCTTTTTTTCGCCAGCGAAGCATCAATACATAAATGATAATCATTACTGGTATTAACCAGAGTAAATGCAAATATTCGGTATGTTCAAATTTAAACATTTATGGTATGCTTCTAAAAATGGTATTACGTAAAATAAATTCTAACAAGATGCATAATGCTGCCAATGCTGCTAAAGGTAAAAATGCTTCGGTTTTTTTGCGAAATTCTACTACATCTACTTTTGATTTTTCCAATAAATCAATTTCGCGATAAATTTCTTTTAGTTTCTCATTGCTGGTTGCTCGGTAGTATTTTCCTCCGGTCATATCGGCAATTTGTTGTAACATAGGTTCATCAATATTTACTTCTTGATATTGATATTGTGTAGTTCCAAATGGTGTTTTAACAGGGAATGGTGCAGATCCGTGTGTACCAATACCTATGGTATAAACTCGTATTCCATATTCTTTTGCAATTTCTGCTGCAGTTAGAGGTGCAATAGATCCGGTAGTGTTTACACCATCTGTAAGCAAAATGATTACTTTACTTATAGCTTCACTTTCTTTAAGGCGATTAACTGCAGTTCCTAAACCCATTCCAATAGCGGTTCCATCTTCAATCATACCGTTTTTTATCTCCATAAATAAATTTCGTAATACGGTGTGGTCGGTTGTAAGCGGACATTGTGTAAATGCTTCGCCACTAAATACAACTAAGCCAATACGGTCATTTTTTCTACCGGCAATAAAATCAATAGCAATTTTCTTAGCAGCTTCTAAGCGATTAGGTTTAAAATCTTCGGCAAGCATACTTCCTGAAATATCAAATGCAATAACAATATCGATACCTTCGGTGGTAACGTTTTGCCAACTACTACGTGTTTGTGGACGTGCTAACGCAATAATTAAAAATACTATGGCTGCTAAGCGTAAAATAAATAAGCTATGACGAAAATTTACTTTGGTTCCTTTTTTTATTCCTTCGAAATTTCTGAATGAGGATAAACGTATTTCAGGATGAATTTTTGCTTCTTTAAACCAATAGATTATCACAGCTATCGGTATAATTAAAAGCAGCCATAAATATTCAGGATTATTCCATGTTACATTTTCTATCATGGCTGCACCTCCGGTTCTTTAATTGCTTCTTTAATTTCTACAACTTTAGTTTGCTGAATAAAGTCGATTGCATTTTGCATGCTTAATTCATGTTCCTGAGGCAATGGTTGGGCTTTTGCAAATTTTACCAAATCAGACAGAGAAAGTAGTTGTTGCAGCTTTTCTCTTAATTCTGCTGATAATGCTAAGCTGCGAATGCTTACTAAAATTTCTCCGGTGGTTTGTTCTAATGCAGGAATGCGATATCGCTCTTCGATATACCAGCGCACAATTTCAGAAAGTTCAGAATGATATTCTTTGTTTTTTCCCTGCTGCCATAATTTTTTTTGATTCAACTCTTCCAGTCTGCGCAATGCAATTACATGAGCAGGTTCAATAATTTTTACTTCCTCAATAATTTGAGGTGCTTTCTTTTTGCGTTTTAAGAAATATAATATAATCAGTAAAATGATGATAATGGTAATTAATCCGCCTATAAAGTAGGGTAGGAGTTCCTTTAAAGTAAGGGGAACATCAATCGGTTCTTTAATATCTTTTATTTCCTGGGTAGTATCAACAGCTACGGTTTGAACTTCAATTAATAAAGGTTGTGTTTCAAAAGGGCGGGTGGTATCTAATGAATTATAAAATGTTAATGGAGGGATTACCACAAAACCGCTGTCGAACGATGTTATAACATAGGTTTTGCTGAGTAAAACAGTTTTTTGGTCGCTTGAAAGTGATGTGTCAATATTGCTTTGTTCAACAATTTCAATTTTTTCGGTAATGGTATCTGTATAAACCGGCCAAATTATAGTATGTGCAGGATTGTTTTTTAATTCGGCAGGATATCGAACATCTACTTTTAATCGTATGTGTTCACCAATTAAAATTTTTGCCGTATCAATTTTTGCAACGGCGGTATGTATTTGCGCAAAAGAATTTAATACACCCAAACATAGAGCAATAAATAAAATACCTGAAACCAAATTTTTGATTTGTACTTTATAAATATCAATATGTTGAATCGGGTAAAACATTATCTCAAACTTCTTTCGCGCTTTTTAAAGAGGTTTACCAATGGTTTTATGTATGGTTGATGCGTGGCAATTTCAGTAAAATCTACTCCGCTTTTCATAAAGAGCGTGTTTAATTTTTCATCACGAAGTTTGGCATTAAGCGCATATTGCTTTCTAATTTTTTCATTTGAAGAATCTATCCATCTTACTTCACCGGTTTCAGCATTTACAAATCTTACCATACCTACATTTGGTAGAATATGCTCGCGCTCATCATAAATTTTAAGTGCTACGATATCGTGTTTTTTGTTGGCTATTTTTAATGCGTCATCAAAATTGTCATCATCAAAATCAGAAATAACAAATGCGATGCATCGTTGCTTAATAATATTGGTTAGGTATTTAAGTGCAGATGCTAAATTTGTTCCCTTATGTTCGGGCTGAAATTCGATTAATTCGCGAATAATTCGCAGTATATGGCTTTTACCTTTTTTTGGGGGTATAAATTTTTCTATTTTATCAGTGAAGAAAATTACTCCTATTTTGTCATTGTTTTGTATGGCAGAGAATGAAAGTACGGCACATAATTCGGTAATCAAATCCTGTTTTAATTGGGTGCGTGTTCCAAAGGCTCTGGATGCACTCATATCTACAAGCAACATTACAGTAAGTTCGCGCTCTTCTTCAAACACTTTTACAAATGGATGGTTGTATCGGGCTGTAACATTCCATTCAATTGAACGTACATCATCACCATGTTGGTATTCGCGAACTTCGCTAAAGGTCATACCTTTACCCTTAAAGGCACTATGGTAGCTTCCGGAGAATACCTGTGAAGATAATCCTCTGGTTTTAATTTCGATTTTTCGTACTTTCTTTAAGAGTTCGGCCGTTTCCATTTATTCAAAAATTCATTCATCTGCAATCAATGTTATACCATCAAATAATATGATTAAGGTACTTCAACGGTGTTTAAAATTTCGTTGATGATTTGCTCTACGGAGATATTTTCTGCTTCAGCTTCGTATGATAAACCAATACGGTGGCGCAATACATCATGGCAAACAGCGCGAACATCTTCTGGTATTACATAGCCTCTACGTTTGATGAATGCATAAGCTTTTGCAGCAATTGCCATGCTGATACTTGCACGTGGCGAAGCACCAAAACTAATTAGGCCATCAAATTTTTCTAATTTATTTTCTTTAGGGAAACGTGTTGCAAAAATAATATCAACAATATATTGCTCTATTTTTTCGTCCATGTAAACATCACGCACTAATTTACGAGCAGAGAGTATTTGAGTAGGTGAAATTACTTTGTTTACATTCGAACCAAAATCACCGCTCATATTACTTCGTAGAATTTTCTTCTCATCTTCTTTTTTGGGATAGCTCAATACTACTTTCAGCATAAATCGGTCAACTTGTGCTTCGGGTAATTGATAGGTTCCTTCTTGTTCTATAGGGTTTTGAGTAGCTAAAACTAAAAACGGCTCTGGTAATTTAAACGTTTGTTCACCTATGGTTACCTGGCGCTCTTGCATAGCTTCCAGTAAGGCAGATTGCACTTTTGCAGGTGCACGGTTAATTTCGTCTGCTAATATAAAGTTTGAAAAAATAGGCCCTTTTTTAATGGTAAATTCTTCTTTTTTCTGATTGTAAATCATGGTGCCTATAAGGTCGGCAGGCAATAAATCGGGAGTGAACTGAATGCGGCTAAACTGAACATCAACAGCAGCAGCAAGGGTTTTAATAGCTAAAGTTTTTGCTAATCCGGGAACACCTTCTAAAAGGATATGTCCGTTGGCTAAAAGTCCGATTAACAGGCGTTCTACCATGTGGCGCTGGCCAACAATTACTTTGTCCATTTCAAGCATCAGCAAGTCCACAAAGGCACTTTCACGCTGAATGCGTTCATTTAATTCTTTAATATCAAATGCTGAGGAAGATGTTGTAACATCACTTGTATTTTCAAACATAACCATAAGTTTTTATAGCAAGGCAAATTTGTTAAAAAAAAGCGGTTATTTAAGGTCGGTCATGTTAAGATTTGTTAAGCTTTTTTGCTTAAAAGAATATAATTAAAGCCTTATTCTTCTTTATTTTTCATAACCATCAGTAATTGATATGCTCCTTTTATTACAATTTTTTTATTTAAAAGCGAGGTTATATTATTGCTAATAATTTCTGTGTAATTGTTTTCGCTGTTACCGGTTTTAATTTCATAAATTTCAAAAGAGCTTTCGTTTTTTTGTATAAAAATGTAATTTAATCCGTTAAAATTAACAATTGCTTCGTTAGGTAAAACAGGAGCGTTTTTGGTATTTAATTCAATGATTGCATTCATAAACATTCCTGGTATTAAATTGTGGTCGTATTTTTCAAAATGACAATGTGCCACTATATTCCGGTCGTTTGAAAAATCTTTTCCGATTAAAATTATTTCGCAGGGATATTTTTTATTGGGATTGTTATTAGTGTATGCCAATACTTTTTGTCCGATAAAGAGTTTGTCAATGTCTTTCTCAAATACAGTTAAAGCTAAATGAATGTCTTCCGGATTAACGAGTTCAAAAAGAATATCGCTTGGTTCAACATGTTTTCCAATATTGATGTTTACTTTTGAAACATAACCGTTAATAGGTGATAGGATGTTGATACTTTTGGAGATATTATTTTCATTCAGGTTTTCGGCATTTATAAATATCAATTTAAGTTTTTCGCTCAGCGATTTTACTTTAATTTTTTGTGTTTGATATTCGCTTAACGCTAATTGATAAACCTTATCGCTGCTTGCCTGATTTTTATTTAGTTCTTTTTGTCGCTCGTATTCTTTTTCAAGAAATTCAAGTTTTGCTTTTGCGGTTAAATATTCCTCTTGCAATTGTACATATTGCTCATCTTCCATTATTGCAATTACTTCTCCTTTTTTAACATGCATGCCGGGTAGTAAATGTGTTGATTTTAAATATCCGCCCAAGGGCATGCTTACCGATATCATATTTTGTGGTGGAACATCAATTTTCCCGCTTAATTGTAATTGCTCTGAAAGGGTTTTATAGGTTATAGTATCGGTTGTAATACCAATGTTTTTAATTTGTTCAGCGGATAATGTAATTTCTGTTGATTCACTTGTATCGCTTGCGGTTTCTTCATTCGCTTTATTGCTGCATGAATTAAATAATAATACTGCGATAATGAGGCTATATATGGTTTTCATAAAATTAATTTTAGTAGTTTAATAAAAATTCGAGTTCTATTACGCTGTCATTATATTTTTTAATGCTTTCTATGTACTGGCTTTGAATAGTTAAGGCATTATTAATCAGCAATACCCAATCGATGTAATTTATTTCACCGTTTTTAAATTGCAAATTGGCTGTTTGAATTATTTTATCAGCATTTTTAAGTGCAGTATTTTCAAAATACTCAATGGTATTTTGCTGAAATATAACATTTGATTTTGCTTGCTGATATTGGGTTTTAAATCGTTGTAATTCACTTTTTAAATTATTATCAGCAATGGCATAATTAATTCTTTCGGAAGCTATGCTTGCTTTTTGTGAATGGAAAAAAAGGGGAATTCCAACACCAAGCTGAATTGATTTAAAACGATGTGTTTTGTCGTTATAAAAAATATTATCAGCCCCAATGCCCAGCATACTCATATCGTTATATCCGAAAAATAATTCGGGCAAAAGTTTTTGTTTTTCAATATTTTTTCTGCTTTTGCTAATAAGTTTAGTTGTTTGTAAATATTGAATTGCCGGACTACTTTCTATGCGTGTTGAATCGAAAATAGTATTGATAGGAATCTTTAAATTAGCGTAATCGGGCATTACATTTTGGTTGCTGTTTAATAACCATTTAAGTTGAAACAAGCTTACGGCAATATCTTTTTCTACTTCGTTTAATTGAATTTTTATTTGCCCGCTTTGATTTTCGGCCAGCGATTTTTCAATTAAATTGCTTTCTCCTTTTTCAAATTTTAACGAAGCGCTTTTTTCAAACGATTTATAAATGCTGTCGGCTTTTAGAAGTATGTTGCGCTTTTCAATTAAATACACCAATTCGTAAAATACTTTTTTTACTTCGCGTTTCAGCTCGTTTTCTTTTAATTGTAAATTAAACTTACTTGCATCAACTTCTTGCTTTAGCATTTTATGCTGTGATAAGTAAATGGTGGGAAATTTTATATTCTGTGAAACAAAAAAGCGATTGTCGTTAAATGATGAATTGATGTTTCCGTATTCGTAAGTAATGTTGGTATTCCCTAAGTTCCATGCTGTAGATTTAATTTTTTCCTGATATTCTACTTTTAGTGCTTCGCTTTTAATTTGTTGATTATTCTTTAAAGCTATTTCTATGGCATTTTCAATTTTTATTTTTTCCTGAGCATGCACACTTGTATTATATTCTGAAAAAATTAACAGCAAAACAATTGCTATTGAGCCTGAAATTTTCTTGTTCCCTTTTTCAAATAGCGTGTATAAAATGGGTAATACAAACAAGGTTAGAAAAGTAGCGAGCATTAATCCGCCAATTACAACTGTTGCCAATGGCCTTTGCACTTCAGCTCCTTCTCCTTGACTTAATGCCATAGGAAGAAAGCCGAACGATGCTACAAAAGCAGTCATTAATACAGGGCGTAAGCGCACTTTGCCACCATTTAAAACTATTTGGTGTAAATTAAATATGCAGTTATTTTTTTGTCTATTAAATTCTGCTATTAATACAATGCCATTTAATACGGCAACACCAAACAAGGCAATAAAGCCAACTCCGGCAGAAATGCTAAATGGCATGTCGCGCAGTGTTAGTGCAAGAATGCCACCAATGGCAGATAAAGGTATAGCGGTATAAATTAATAAACCGAATTTTATAGAATGAAAGGCAAAATAAAGTAAAATGAAAATTAAAATTAAAGATACAGGTACTGCAATGCTTAATCGTTGCTTGGCCTCGTTCAGGTTTTGAAAAGAACCACCGTAATGGATATAGTATCCGCTTGGCAGTTTTATGTTTTTTTCAATTTTTTGTTGTAATTCGTTTACGGTACTTTCAATATCTCTGTTTCTTACGTTAAATCCTACAATGATTCTACGATGCGCATTTTCTCTTTGAATTTGATTGATACCATTTTCTAATGTGATATCCGCTATTTGATGTAAGTTAATTAATTTACCATTAGAGTTTATTATCAGATTTTTTACATCATCAATGTTATTTCGGTTTTGCTTATCTAAACGAACTACCAAATCAAATCGCTTTTCGTCTTCATATACTGCGCCGCTTGTTTGTCCTGCAAAAGCCGTGTTTATGGCATTGTTTACATCGGAAATATTTAAACCGTAATATGCAATGGCATCTCTGTTAAATCGAATAATTATTTGTGGCATACCCGATATTGGTTCAACAAAAATGTTTTGTGTGCCTTCTACTTTGCTTATTATATCTCCAATTTGATGTGCATAGTAGGATAATGTGTCTAAATTCTCACCGAAAATTTTGCATACAATATCTTGTCGGGCTCCTGTCATTAATTCATTAAAGCGCATAGCTACCGGGTATTGAAATGAATAGGTAACACCCGGAAAATTTTCCAGTTCTTTTGCCATTTTTTCTGCTAATTCATCATAGGTGGTTGCACTTGTCCATTCTTTACGCGGTTTTAAAATTATCATCAGGTCGCTTGCTTCAATAGGCATGGGATCGGTTGGTATTTCGCTGCTTCCGGTTTTACCCACTATTTTTTCTATTTCAGGAAATTTGGCCAGTAAAATTTGTTGACTTTTTAAAACTGCATCAACTGATGTTTTTAGGTTACTACCTTGTAAAATCCTTGTCTCAACTGCAAAATCGCCTTCGGGTAAGCTGGGAATAAATTCACCGCCAAGTCGGGTGAGCAGATAAATTGAAAATACAAACAATGTTGTAACAATAATTAAGATAATTTTTTTATGGTTTAAAGCTCCTGTGAGCAAGCGTTCGTATATATTCTCAATTTTTTCCATCAATTTATCCGAAAAAGTTTTCTTGTGATCTGTTTTTTTAGAAATAACCAAACTGCTTATCATGGGTATATAAGTAAGCGAAAGTATAAATGCTCCAATTAATGCAAAGGCAACAGTTTGCGCCATGGGTTTAAACATTTTACCTTCTATACCCTGTAAACTTAAAATTGGCAGATATACTATAAGAATAATAATTTGCCCGAATACAGCGCTGTTCATCATTTTACTTGCCGATGCGCTTACTTCGTTATCCATTTCTTTTTGCGTAAGGATTTTATTTTTATAAATACCTGAATGGGTAAGATGATGCAGTACCGATTCTACAATAATTACAGCGCCATCAACAATTAATCCGAAATCAAGTGCGCCTAAACTCATTAAGTTGCCGCTTACGCCAAAAGTGTTCATCATTATTATGGCAAACAACATGGATAAAGGAATTACAGAAGCTACAATAAATCCTGCTCTGATATTTCCTAGAAATAAAACCAGCACAAAAATTACAATTAATGCACCTTCCGTTAAGTTTTTTATAACGGTATTTATGGCATTGTTTACCATTTTGGTACGGTCTAAAAATGGTTCAAGAATAACTCCTTTGGGTAATGTTTTTTGAATTTCTGCAACACGTTCTTTTACGTTTTTAATTACTTCGCTGCTGTTGGCTCCCTTTAGCATCATTACTACTGCTCCGGCCACTTCTCTTTGTCCATTAAATGTCATTGCACCATATCGAATAGCATGGCCAATATTTACTGTTGCAACATCTTTTATTAATAAAGGAATACCTGAGCTAAGATTTTTTATCACGATATTTTCAATATCAGAAATTGATTTTACCAATCCTTCGCTTCGAATAAATTGAACCTGCGGGCCATTTTCAATATAAGCACCACCCGTGTTTTGATTATTGCTTTCTAGTGCGTTAAATACATCTTGTATGCTAATGTTATGAGCTGCAAGTTTCGAGGTGTTTACAGCTACTTCATATTGTTTTAGATTACCGCCAAAACTTGCCACATCTGCCACTCCTTTAACTCCGAGTAATTGCCTGCGTACAATCCAGTCTTGTATGGTTCTTAATTCGGTAGCATCGTAAATTCCTTCATATCCTTTATCGGGACGAATAATATATTGATAGATTTCTCCCAAACCTGTTGTAATGGGTGCCATTTCAGGTATTCCCAATTCTTTGGGTATTTCCTGTTGTACTTTTTGTAAGCGTTCTGCTACTTGTTGTCTTGCCCAGTAAATATCAACATCGTCATTAAAAACAATAGTTACAACCGATAAACCAAAGCGTGAAAAACTACGAATTTGTTTTAAACCGGGAATATTGCTATTGGCTTGTTCTAAAGGGAATGTGATAAAACGCTCTACATCGGGAGCTCCCAATGATGGAGAGGTGGTTATAATTTGTACTTGATTGTCGGTAATATCTGGTACTGCATCTATGGGCAGCTTGGTGGTTTCATAAATACCGAAACTGATTAATCCAAGTACAAATAATGCAATAATGAGTTTATTATTAATAGAAAACTCAATGATTTTATTAAGCATAAAAATTCTGATTTTAAGAGTTAGATGTAAATTTTACATCGTTAATACGATTTTTAATATCGAAAAATCAGAATTTGGGGGGTTGCCAAATGTTTTGAATAAATTTTGTGGAGTTTTTATTTTCGTTTAGAATTACAAAAGTTTTTATGATACACTTAAAAATTATTGTTTCAGATGCATTATTTTGTGGAATATTTATTTTAAAAAGTTTGAATACAAAGTTAAAATCTTGATGGTTTTTAAATGGGAGTTTATTGCTGCTCTCGTCTTGATGATGGTTAGTTGAATAATGTAAAACAATAAAATCGTTAAAATCTAAATCTTCGTTTAACTGTTTATGTTCCCAATAGTGTTCTATAAAAGTACCAATTTTAAATATCTCGTGTAACTCTGTAAAAGTAGCTAGAAAGGAAATTAATAATATGGAGAATCCAAAATTTTTCATTATTGGACAAATTTATAAAGAAATACAGCTACTTGATATAAAAATATTAAATATCGTTCTTAATATTTAATTTTAGGTCTGCTAGTTGCTTTCGCAAAGCCTCAATTTCTCTCATTAATTCAGCTTCGCGATGAGGGGTAATATCTTTTGTGTAAAATTTTTGCTCTTTGCTGTAATATTTAATTTCAAAATTCGGATCGCGGAAAAAGCTGTACAAAGGAATTCGTAATTCTTTTGAAATAAGCTCCAGTACGCGTATTTGCAATGCTTCGCTATCTAATGCTTCAAGTAATAATTCTTCTGAAATACCGATAGACTCTGCCAGCATTTTAAAATCGGCATTGTGCTCTTTTAAAACGTTTTCTACAATATTTCTAATGCTGATAGCGGTCATTGTCCTTTGTTTAGAGGTTTATTAAGCGATTTTTGAAAGTCTTCAAAAGTCATTGTTTTGTAAGCGTTTTCTCCATAATATTTTAAATAAATCATTAATTCATCCGCTTGTCTGAATCCGGGTATTGGATGTACATTATTACCTTCGTACCAAATTACAACAGTAGGGTACGACATTTGCCCGTTTAAAATGGAATATGCCAATTGGTGTGTAGAGCGCTTTACTCCCGGATTGGGATTTACATAAGCTGTACCGGCAAAATTGATAGTATCTTGTGTTTCGGCATCTAATTTTACGGCATAATATTTTTCGTTCATGTATTTTACTAATTCCGGATCTTTAAAAGTTGTAGCATCTAATCGTTTGCACCATCCGCACCAATCGGTATATACATCAATAAATATTTTTTTAGGATTTTTTTGAGTAGCTGCAACTGCCTCTTCAAAACTCATCCAATTGATTTTTTCCTGAGCTATTGTACTTACAGAAAACAATAGCGCTAGTATTAGTGTGAATTTTTGTTTGTTCATTTTTCTTTTAATTTAATCAATGTGATGCA
>CALKJP010000008.1 GCA_937995645.1 uncultured Bacteroidia bacterium | reverse complement strand
CGGCTGTGGCTTTGTTCTTTCTTCTCCATTGGTTGATTGTCCTTGTGCAAATTGAGGCACCTCACTTCTGCTGGTTTGATAATTTACTTTAGGTTGAGGCTTTGACTGTGCTTGCTGTGCTTGTGTTGCCTGCTCCGGATTTCCCATTGGCAACGATGCTTTGGATAAAAATGTTACCGTTTCTTTATTAATTTTTTGCAACACTTGTTTAAACAGCTCAAACGATTCAAACTTATAAATTAACAATGGATCTTTTTGTTCGTAAACTGCATTCTGAACCGATTGTTTTAAATCGTCCATTTCGCGCAAGTGTTCTTTCCAAGTATCATCTATATGAAGTAAGATAACATTTTTCTCTAATGTTTTGAGAGCTTCTTTACCTTCAGTTTCGTATGATTTTTTTAGGTTACATGACACTTGAATACCATTAATTCCATCGGTAAACGGAATTAATATATTCTCGTAGATGTGTCCTTGTGTTTCGAAAACATTTTTAATAATAGGATAAACATTTTTTGCTATTAACTCCGATTTTTGTTTGTAACGTGCCATTACTGCTTCATGCAGAATCTCTGTTAATTCTTGTACGCTTTTCTTTAGAAACTGCTCTTCTGTAATTGATGTTTCAACAGAGAATACTTTAATTAATTCTAATTTAAATCCTTCAAAGTCTCTTTCATCCTGATATTGCGTTACAATATGTTCGCACACATCAAAAATCATATTATTAATATCCACATCTAAACGCTCTCCAAACAATGCGTGTCTGCGTTTGGTATATATAACTTCACGCTGCGAATTCATTACATCATCATATTCCAACAAGCGCTTACGCATACCAAAGTTATTTTCTTCTACTTTCTTTTGAGCACGTTCAATTGATTTGGTAATCATAGAATGCTGAATAACCTCTCCTTCTTCCAATCCCATTCTGTCCATTAATTTAGCTATTCTGTCTGAACCGAATAATCGCATTAAATCATCTTCTAATGAAACAAAAAACTGTGAAGATCCCGGATCGCCTTGACGACCGGCACGACCACGTAGCTGGCGATCAACGCGTCTTGATTCGTGACGCTCTGTACCGATTATTGCTAATCCGCCCAATGCTTTTGTCTCTGGAGTTAATTTAATATCGGTACCGCGTCCGGCCATGTTAGTTGCAATGGTAACGGCTCCGCGTTTTCCGGCTTCTGCAACTATTTCTGCTTCTTTTTGATGCAATTTAGCGTTTAATACATTATGCTTAATGTTTTTCATTTTAAGCATTCGACTCAATAATTCTGAAATTTCAACCGATGTTGTACCAACGAGTACAGGTCTTCCTTCTGTATTTAGTCTTACTATTTCTTCTATTACCGCATTGTATTTTTCTCTTTTGGTTTTATATACTAAATCTTCTTTATCTATTCGTGCTATTGGCTTATTTGTTGGAATTACAACCACATCAAGTTTATAAATATCCCAAAATTCTCCGGCCTCTGTTTCTGCAGTACCCGTCATTCCCGCAAGTTTATTGTACATACGGAAATAGTTTTGAAGTGTAATGGTTGCGTAAGTTTGAGTTGCTGCTTCAATTCTAACATTTTCTTTTGCTTCAATTGCTTGATGCAATCCATCTGAATAACGTCTTCCTTCGAGAATACGGCCGGTTTGTTCATCAACAATTTTTACTTTGCCATCCATTAAAACGTATTCTACATCACGTTCATAAAGTGTATATGCTCTTAGTAGTTGATTAATGGTGTGTATTCGTTCTGATTTAATGCTAAAGTCTCTCATTAAAGCCTCTTTACGTTCTAATTTCTCTTGAGCACTAATGTTTGATTTTTCAATTTCTGCAATTTCGCTCCCTACATCAGGTAATACAAAAAATTTAGCATCTTGTGAGGCTCCTGTTATCAAATCAATTCCTTTTTCTGTAAGTTCAATGGTATTATGTCTTTCATCTATTACAAAATAAAGTTCTGCATCTACTTTATGCATTTCTTTATTTTGATCTTGCATATAATATCCTTCTGTTTTTTGCAATAATTGCTTAATGCCTGGTTCACTCAGATATTTAATTAATGCTTTATTTTTAGGTAAGCCTCTGTATGCTCTAAGTAAGGCCATTCCGCCTTCTTTTTCATTATTAGCGGCTATATGTTTTTTAGCATCGGCTAAACAAATATTTACAAAGCTTTTTTGAGCATTAACCAATTTTTCAACTTTGGGTTTAAGTTCATTAAATTCATGACGATCTTCTTGTTGCGTGGGTCCTGAAATAATGAGGGGAGTTCTGGCATCATCAATTAATACGGAATCAACTTCATCAACAATCGCAAAATTTAATTTACGCTGCACTAAATCCTGTGGCTGACGCGCCATATTATCACGTAAATAATCAAAACCAAATTCGTTATTAGTTCCATAGGTAATATCTGCCAAATATGCGTTTCTACGTGCATCTGAATTTGGTTCATGTTTATCAATACAATCAACACTTAATCCATGAAATTCAAATAATGGACCCATCCATTCTGAGTCTCTTTTTGCTAAATAATTATTTACTGTTACTACATGAACTCCTCTTCCGGGAAGTGCATTTAAAAATACAGGCAATGTTGCAACTAATGTTTTTCCTTCTCCGGTAGCCATTTCCGCAATTTTACCTTGGTGCAAAACAGTACCGCCAATTAATTGTACATCATAATGCACCATATCCCATTTTACGGGAGTTTCTGCAGCAATCCATGTATTTGCCCAATAAGCTTTATCGCCTTCAATTCTGATATGTTGTTTTTTTGTTGCAAGATGTTTATCAAAATCGGTTGCAGTAACTTCTACTTCTTCGTTTGTCGCAAATCGTTTTGCAGTTTCTTTAACAATGGCAAATGCTTCTGGAAGTATTTCATTTAATATTTCTTCAATTTTTTTGGTTATGTTTTTTTCTATTTCATCTATTTTTGCATAGTATATTTCTGATTCTGATGCATTAGTTGAGTACTCTATTTTTTGCTTTAATGCATTTATTTCAGCTTGTTCGGTTAAAATATGGTCTGCAATTTTTTTTCTG
>CALKJP010000007.1 GCA_937995645.1 uncultured Bacteroidia bacterium | reverse complement strand
CAGGCACAACATGAAGCAATTAAGGATGCTGTTTTCTGGCGAATAATTTCGAAATAAATACTTTCATCTACATTTAGTTTGCGAGCCTTTTCAATTTGCAACAATTCTCCTTCGCTCATTTCTCTCACTGAATTAGAAACTATTTGCAACAATCGGTATTCATGATTATCAACCGAAAGCAATAAACCTCTGGATAATAAATAATCGCCAACTAAAACTGCAATTTTATTTTTCCATAAAGCATTAATGGAGAAAAATCCTCTGCGCTCAGTAGAATCATCTACAATATCATCATGCACTAAGGTTGCAGTGTGTAATAGTTCAATTAAAGATGCAGCTGTGTAAGAAGATTCATTTAAAGTGCCCGTAAGTTTTGCCGATAAAAATACAAACATAGGGCGCATTTGTTTACCCTTACGTTTTACAATATAATGGGTAATTTTATCCAGCAAAGGCACTTGGCTCTTCATAGATTCGCGAAACTTAGTTTCAAACGTATCCATTTCAGATGCAATGGGAGCTTTTATTTGATCAACTACTGTCATCAGTTGGTAAAAATAACGATTAAAATGGGATTTTTGTTTAAAACTTTATCCTTCCAAAGCGATAGCTTTTACCGCGCTGACCGTAAATAAGCAAGGAGTTATCATTAAGCAGCAAATGTATTTTAGGGCGAATTATTACATCTTTATCTTTATTTAAAAACAAGGGCTTTTTATTGATTTTCCCATTATAATCCATGTGTACTCGAGCAACCACTGCTTTAGATGAATTATTCATGCTGCGATGAATAATTCCGGATGGTTCAAATACATTTTTTACATGGTCGTTAAAAATAAATTCAAAGCCATTGGCAGTTGGAATTAAAACATAGGAAAGAAAAAAACCATTATCGTTTACCGATTGCTGCGCTTTAGGTACTTTCTTTGTCCAGTTAATACTTCCATCAGGATTGATATTTACAACCAGAATATCGTTGTAGTAATAATAATCATTACAGTTTTGAATTCCTGTTCTCCAGTCGTAATTACAAATTGTGTTAGTATAATATTGCTCTCCGGCAAGCAAAGCTCCTCCATCTGGTGTAACATAAAAATAGTCGAGTAAATAACCGGCAAGCTCTCTGCCTTTGGCAACGCTTTTTTCAGGCATAAATTCGGTTAAAAATGTTTTATCAAAATCTTTTACCGAACGGCTAACTACCTGTTGTGTTTGTTTATTTATTTTAAGAAAAAATGTTCCTGCAATCCGACTGTTTACATCGGTATAGCTTATCATATCGAAACCATAGCGCATGGCGGTGCTGGAGCTTTGCGAACGCACATTATTGGAATAAAACCCTGCTGCAATTAAATCGCCTTCTGCCGAAAAATTAAAGGCTATATCGGTAATGGCCTTATCTTTTAAAGTAAGTTCGTATTCGCGTGCTTCGTCTTTTATTGGATCGTATGCTAATAAGGTATAAAAATATCCTGCCTGAGGCTTATCTGACTCTACTTCTGGCCTGCGGTTTACTTTAGCCAACATGTAAATAACGCCTTCTTTGTCCATTTTAAAATTAGATAATTTAAACTCAAAGCCTTTATAAGGAAGCTCCAGCTGATGTGTCCATAGTTCTATTAAACTATCATTTATTAAGGTAAATACAAATCGTTCGTTTCGGGTTTTGTCATAAGGCTCCTGATGTACAACCAGCAAATTGCCACTTTCGGGCATGGGAATAAAATTAAAATCGCCAATATTTTTGCGCTGAAAAGAAACTATTTTATCAACTTGAACAGGATTCGTTATTGGGCTTGCATCTTCTCCTATCAACTGTGCATATGCTTTATAAACACCATCATTATGATTATACCCGGAATATAGTATTATAAGTTTCCCGTCTAGAAAAAACAACTCTTCATAATTTAATATTACGCCATTAACTACCGGAAATTTAATTAGCTGCTTTTGCTTAAGCGACATATCAGATGTTAGATACTGCTCCAGCCATAACTCTTTGCGGGCATTTATTACTGTATAACTTTCTCTGAGTATAAAGAAATGATTGGGAGAAGCGTCTATAATTTTTTTAATATAGGTGCGCTTTGGCAATTCGTATTGAGGGCTCCAGCTTATATCTTGAGCACTCAAACCAAAATTTAATGTTACAACAACAAATAAACTAAAGAAGTATTTTAGTATTAAAAAGCGCATTGAAAATTTTATTAAGTACTTAAGAGCTGTTTGGCAGCTTCGTTTTTATTGGCAAGCTGTCCGCAGGCAGCATCAATATCTTTACCTCTGCTTCTGCGAATATTTACAACAATGCCTCTGCTTTCAAGATAGGCTTTAAATCTGTCAACTTTATCCGAATCTGCCTGTTTAAACTCGCCATCATCAATTGGATTGTATTCTATAATATTTACTTTGGCAGGCACATGTTTACAGAACTCTGCCAGCTCTTTTGCATCTTGCAGTTTATCATTAAAATCTTTGAAAATAATGTATTCAAATGTGATTTTATTTTTTGTTTTCTGATAAAAATACTTGAGCGCATCAGCCAGCACTTCCAAATTGTTTTGCTCGTTAATGGGCATAATTTTACTGCGCTTTTCATCGTTAGCTGCATGGAGCGATAACGCCAGATTAAAACGCACTTGATCGTCTGCCAGTTTTTTTATCATTTTGGCTACTCCGGCTGTAGAAAGCGTAATGCGTTTGGCAGCCATATGTAAGCCATCTTCTGAAGTTATTTTTTCGATTGCAGCAAGAACATTATTATAGTTTAGCAGCGGCTCTCCCATGCCCATAAATACAATATTGGTTAATGGCATATTGTAATGCTGCATGGCAATATTGCGAATATTAACCACCTGATCGTAAATCTCATCAGCATTAAGGTTACGCATGCGTTTTAAGCGCGCTGTAGCACAAAACTTACAGGTTAAACTGCAGCCCACTTGCGATGATATACATGCCGTCATTCGGTTTTCTGTAGGTATTAAAACTCCTTCAACCACATAGTTGTCAGACAGTTTAAATGCGCATTTTATGGTGCCGTCATTACTCACTTGTTTATCATCCACCACTACTTCGTTAATCACAAAATTATCTTTCAAAAACTGACGGGTTTCTTTCGAAAGATTGCTCATATCATCAAAATTGCGTGCTGATTTCTTCCATAACCATTCATAGGTTTGTGCTGCACGAAATGCCTTATCGCCACGAGCCACAAAAATCTCTTTAAGCTGCTCCAAAGTAAGAGCTCTTATATCTCGCTTCTTAACTATTTCTGACATTTTACAAAGGTAAGGAATATAGAGTGCAAGTTTAAGAATTATACGAAGGAATTAAACAAATATTAACTTTGCTTTTATAAATGAATCAGCGCCTTTATAAAACCGAGCGACTTAAAAGCCGAAAAGCCATTGAAAGTCTTTTTGCCAAAGGCGAAAAAATTTCATCTTTTCCTGTAAAATTAATATATCAAATCAACAACAATCCGAATGCAATGGCACATCAGTCATGCTTTAGCGTTCCGAAAAAAAATATAAAAAAAGCAGTTCATCGCAATAAAATTAAACGTAGAATGCGCGAAGCCTATCGTAAAAACAAACATTTATTAACACTTCCCGATAACACAAAACTATGCTTTATGTTTATTTTTACAGATAAAACAGAGTGCTCTTATGCTGAAATTGAACAAAAAATAAAATTAATCCTACAGCGTTTAAACGAAAAACTATCAACCCAATCAGCGTGAAAAACCCTGTTTCATACCTTTTAATTCTGCTTTTAAAACTATATAAAGGAGCTGTTTCGCCCTATTTACCAAGAGCATGCCGATACACCCCCACCTGCTCGGAGTATGGTATGGAAGCTATAAAAAAACATGGTCCATTTAAGGGAACTTTATTAACTTTAAAGCGTGTTTCGCGATGCCACCCCTTGGGAGGACATGGGCACGATCCGGTACCGTAAATGTGTGAATGTGGAAATGTTGGAATTAAGGGTTGGCAGTAAGCAGTTGGCAATAATCAAATTGAAAATAGAAAAAAGTGCAAAGACAAAAGATGTTTATGAATTATGAATTAAGATTTATGATTTTAGAATTTTTTAATCTGTAATCTGAAATTTTAAAAACAATAAATCTCAATAAGTTTCTAATAATTTCTATAAATTTCAATTTTCTAACTTTAATACTTTAAAACTTTAACACATATTTTTGCAAACAGTAATAAAACAACAATGAAATCTTTCAAAAAATATTTACTTATACTATCCATTGCGGCAAGCTCTTTTTTGTCGTTTAGCTTTGTAGATAATTACTTCGAAATATCTAAAAACCTCGACATTTTTGCTACGCTTTTTCGCGAGCTTAATATGTATTACGTTGATGAAACACAACCAGGAGAGCTCATGAAAAAAGGCATCGACTCCATGCTGGAATCGCTTGACCCATACACAAACTATATTCCTGAAAGCGAAATTGAAGATTTTCGTTTTATGACTACTGGTGAATACGGTGGTATTGGTGCAATTATTCGTCAAAAAGATGATTATATAGTTATAGTTGAACCCTATGAAGGCTCACCGGCTCAAAAGGCAGATATACGTGCAGGTGATGTAATTATTGAGGTAAACGGTAAAAATATTAAAGGAAAAAACTCATCGGATGTAAGTAAAATATTGAAGGGACAAGCAAATTCAGAAGTTACATTAATAATTGAGCGAGAGGGAGAAAAAAATCGCATCGAAAAAAAATTAATACGTCAAGAAATTAAAGTAAACAACGTTCCTTATTATGGTATGCTAAAAGATGATGTTGGATACATTAAACTTACCGGATTTACCGAAACTGCCAGTCGTGAAGTAAAAGATGCCTTTATAGATTTAAAATCAAAAGGCATGAAAAAATTAATTTTTGATTTGCGCGATAATGGAGGTGGGCTTTTAAAAGAAGCAGTAAATATTGTCAATTTTTTTGTACCAAAGGGTTCTGATGTAGTAAGCACGCGAGGAAAAATTAAAGAATGGGACAAGGTTCACAAAGCCTTAAATTCTCCGCTCGATTTAGAAATCCCATTAGTTGTGGTTATTAATGGCAACTCCGCTTCAGCATCAGAAATTGTAGCAGGCGCTATTCAAGATTTTGACAGAGGTGTTGTAATTGGTGAACGATCATTTGGCAAAGGATTGGTGCAACAAACTCGTCCATTAAGCTATAACGCACAACTAAAATTAACCGTTGCAAAATACTATACTCCAAGTGGAAGATGTATTCAAAAACTGGACTATTCGCATAAAGATGAAGAGGGCAAAGCCACTAAAATAGCCGACTCTTTAATCACTACATTTAAAACCAAAGGAGGACGTTTAGTTTATGATGGCAATGGAATCGAACCTGATATTAATACCGATAATCGTGAATTTTCGATTATTTCAGCAGTATTATTAAATAAAAATCATATTTTCGATTTTGCTACACATTATCGCATAAAACACGAAACTATTGGTAATGCACGCGAATTCAGATTAAGCGAAGCCGAATTTAACGATTTTGTAAAATTTTTAGATGGCAAAGATTACAGTTACACCACTACAACAGAAAAAATGCTTGAAGACATAAAAGCTACTGCTGAAAAAGAAAAGTATTTAAAAGATGTGGAAACCGAACTTGAAGCGCTTAATTCAAAAATAAAGAAAAATAAGCAAAACGATTTATATCGCTTTAAAGATGAAATAAAAGAACTATTGGAAAATGAAATTGTATCGCGTTATTATTATCAACGAGGTAGGATTGAAAATTCATTTACCTACGATGTCGATATTAAAAAAGCATCTGAAATACTAAACGATACTAAGCAATACACTCAGGTTTTAAAAGGCGAAATCGGCAATACTAAAAAGCAATAAAAAGCATTTTTTCTCGTTTCACTTCACGGGTTATGAATCTTTTAAGCTTTTTTGCGCCATCCAACTATTATCAACGCTATTTAGTTGGTATTGCCTTATTGATTATTGCTCTTCCCTTTTCAAAATTTTTGATGAGTGTTGCACAGTTCTTTCTATTGGGGAACTGGCTTTTGCTCTATAGAAACCCAATAAAAAGCTTTCAGTCATTCTTTAAAAATAAACCAGCATTAATTCTTAGCGGAATTTACCTGATTCATCTATTAGGCATGCTTTACACCAGCGATTTAAAATACGGAGTGGATGATCTGCGAAAAAAACTGCCCTTATTGTTTCTTCCGGTTATTGCAGCCTCATCGCCCTTAATTCAAAAGCAGCATTTAATCCAATTATTAAAACTTTTTATTATAACCGTTTTTACATCTTCATTAGTAAGTGTAGCAATATTCAGCGGAATTACCGGAAAAGAAATAATTGATATTAGAAACATCTCCATATTTGTTTCGCATATCCGATTTGCCCTCATGATTTGCTTTGCAGCATTGTTAAGTGCTTACTTTTTTATAACAGAAAAAACCAACGTACGATACCTTTTTCTTTTTTTTGTTTTTTGGATGACAGGTATGTTGCTGCTTTTAGAATCAATGACAGGGCTTACCATTTTAGGGCTTACTACCTTAATTTTACTTTCTTATTATGTATTTAAAATCAAGAAACAATTTTTAAAAATTGCATATTTTTCAACTGTTTTAATAGGCATTGCAACCTTTGCCATTTACCTTTATACAATTTATCAACAAGTAAGTTATATAAAACCGGTTGATTACTCAAAACTTGACAAACAAAGCGCATCGGGCGAATTTTACTATCATAATACCGAAAATCTTGAACACGAAAACGGTAACTTAATCTGGATTTATGTAACAAATGAAGAACTTAAAAATACATGGAACGAAATAAGTAAAATTCCACTCGATAGCCTTGATTTAAAAGGTAATCCTATACGACACACATTGATTCGTTTCCTTACATCTAAAGGTTTGAGAAAAGACCGCGAAGGTCTATTAAGCTTAAGCTCTGCTGAAATAAAAGCCGTTGAAAAAGGAATAGCCAACGTAGAATACATGGAGAGTTCCAGCATTAACGACCGCATTCATCAAATAATATGGGAAATTTATAACTATAAAAAAGGCAACAATCCAAACGGACATTCTCTTACTATGCGTTTAGAATTTTGGAAAGCGGCCATTGGAATTATAAAAGATAACATTTTGTTGGGCGTTGGAACAGGCGATGTGAATACCGCATTTTTAGCTCAATACAAAAAAAACAATTCTCCTTTAGACACCCATAACCGATTGCGAGCACACAATCAATATCTGGAAATAACAGTAGCATTAGGTATTATCGGATTATTTATATTTATTTTCTGCTTAATTTATCCTATATGGCTAAATAGAAATAACCTTAACTACTTTTATGCTACGTTTATAATTATAGCATTAACCTCTATGCTTACTGAAGACACTCTTGAAACACAAGCAGGAATTACTTTTTTTGCTTTATTCAACACCCTTTTAATTGTAAAAGGAGAAGAACATACAACATAAAAACATAAACTATCTTAAATAGATTTTTTCTAAAAACCGTACCTTAGCTAAAATTTTAAAGCATGGATTCAAATAAAAAATACGGTTTTGGCACTAAAGCCATACATGCCGGCATGGAACCCGACCCAAGCACAGGAGCTATCATGACTCCAATTTATCAAACATCAACTTTTGTTCAGGAATATCCGGGCAAACATAAAGGATATGCTTATGCGCGCGGTAAAAACCCAACACGTGCTGCATTAGAAAAAAATATTGCAGCTCTTGAAAATGCAAAATATGGCTTGTGCTTTTCAAGCGGAATGGGAGCTGTAGATGCTGTAATTAAATTATTAAAGCCCGGTGACGAAGTAATAACCGGAAATGATTTGTATGGCGGCTCTTACCGCATGTTTACAAAGGTATTTGAACCACTGGGTATCAAATTTCATTTTATGGATATGCATGATGCTGGCAATATTAAAAACTATATAAACGCAAATACACGTTTGCTTTGGGTTGAAACTCCTACCAACCCAACCATGCAAATAGTTGATATAGCAGCATGTTCGGCCATTGCAAAGGCTCACAATTTAATTTTTGCAGTAGATAATACATTTGCTTCCCCATATCTGCAAAATCCGATAGATTTAGGCGCTGATATTGTAATGCATTCTGTTACCAAATATTTGGGAGGACATTCCGATGTTATAATGGGCGCATTGGTTTTAAATGATGATAAATTGTATGAGCGCTTAGCATTTATCCACAATTCATGTGGTGCAACACCCGGACCAATGGATTCTTTTTTAGTAATTCGAGGAATAAAAACCTTGCATTTACGTATGCAGCGCCATTGCGAAAACGGAGAAAAAATCGCACACTTTTTACGCTCGCATCCAAAGGTTGAAAAAGTTTACTGGCCGGGATTTGAAGATCACCCCAACCATCACATCGCTAAAAAACAAATGAAAGGATTTGGTGGAATGATTTCATTTGTAGTAAATGGCAATATAAACGAAACATTTCGAATAGCTTCATCTACCAAAGTTTTCTCGCTGGCAGAATCATTAGGTGGAGTAGAATCATTATTAAATCATCCCGCAACGATGACACATGCATCTATTCCAAAAGAAGAAAGAGAAAAGGCAGGGGTGGTAGATAATTTAATTCGATTAAGCGTTGGTACTGAAGATATTGAAGATTTAATTGAAGATTTAAAACAAGCACTAAATTAATTTAACCAAACATGCTAACTAACAGCAAATTTGCCGTAATAGGAACAGGAAGATTTGGAACAGCTATTGCTAAAACCCTCTCATCACGTGGAGCAGAAGTAATTGTAATAGACAGTGATGAAGAAAAAATAGAAGCAATTAAAGAAGATGTTGCCTATGCCGTAGTGCTTGATGCTACCGATAAAAAAGCGCTTCAGGCTCAAAACATTCAAGACATGGACGCTGTTGTTGTTTCAATCGGTGAAGATTTTGAATCCATGATTTTATGCACCGTTCAATTAATGGAATTAAATGTTAAACGCATAATTGCTCGAGCCAGTAGCGGTTATCAACGAATGATTTTAGAAAAATTAGGAATTAAAGAAATACTCTCCCCTGAAGATGAATTTGGGATTGCCGTGGCCGAAAAATTATTAAACCCGAATATTGTTTCATACCTGCAATTACCTGACGATTATGAAATTGCTGAAATAAAAACTCCTCCTGCCATTGCCAACAGAACGCTCGAAGACATCGGTTTAAGAAACAAATACCGCTTAAATCTTGTTACCATAAAACGAGCTTTTGAAATTAAAAAAGGAGACGAATTAGTGTTAGAACAACATATTTTAGGAGTTCCCAATTCAAGCACTGTTTTATACGAAACTGATACCATAGTTGTATTTGGATTAACAAAAGATATTGCCCGATTTTTAGATATTAATAAATAGATGAACTATTATTTCATAACCGGAACCAGCCGTGGAATAGGATTTTCCATTGCTACAGAATTATTAAAAAATAACAACAATATAGTAGTTGGCTATGGAAGAAAATGCAGCATTCAACATGCTAATTATTCGCATATAACAATTGATTTATCTGATATCAACAAGTTGTTAAATTTTGAATTTCCGGAAATAAATCAAGCTGAAACAATTTGTTTGATTAATAATAGCGGAACAATTGGCGAAATAAAACCTTGCGGAAAATTAAATAATAAAAATATTGTTCAAACATTAAATTTGAATTTAATAGCTCCTTCTATTTTATGTAATCAGTTTTTAAAAAAATATCAATCACATTCGGCACAAAAAATTATTGTTAACATAAGTTCCGGAGCTGCAAAATTTCCAATAGACGCATGGTCGAGTTATTGTTCTTCAAAAGCTGGTCTTGATATGCTCAGCTTAACCATACAAGAAGAACAAAACCTGCGAAATGGCAATGTAAAAGTTTTTTCAATTTCCCCCGGAGTAATAGACACGGCTATGCAAGATGAAATTCGTAAAGCCAATCCTCAAGATTTTAAAAAACTCGAGTATTTTAATTCACTAAAAATTAATAACGATTTAATTCCGCCCGACTTGGTTGCAAAAAAAATAATTTTTATCTTGCAATCGCCACATCTTCAAGACAATGTACTTATTGCATTAAAAGACATTGCGCTGTAAATTTTAAGTTAAATATTAATACCCCCTTCAATCATGAAAAAACTACATTTATTTTTTATAATGAGCTTTTTTTCTCTTCAGATTTTTGCGCAGCAAAATCAAATAATACCATGCTATACAAATGAAAATTTGCAGGATTTACTAAGTAAAAACCCATCCCTTTATGAAAAAATAAATCAATTTGACAACGACTTACAAAATTTTCAGCGCAATCCGGTTACTCAAAAAACAGTTCGTGTTATACCAACCGTTGTACACGTTATTCACATGTATGGTTCTGAAAATATTTCAAAAGCACAAATTGAAAATCAAATAGCAACACTTAATGAAGATATTAACAGACTAAATAGCGATGCAACTAATACTCCCAGTCCGTTTGCAGCTGTAGCGGCCGATTGTCAAATAGAATTTCGCCTTGCAAAATTAGACCCTAACGGTAATTGTACCGATGGCATTGTTAGAGTTTATTCACCATTAACCAACGGTCCGGTAAATCGCGATGATGTAAAAGCTGTAAGTTATTGGCCAAGTAACAAATATTTTAATATATGGGTTGTAAAAAATATAGATAATGGTGGTCAACAAGGAACCATTTTAGGCTATGCACAATTTCCGGGATTTGGTCCGGCAACTACAGATGGAGTAGTAATAAGAGCCGATTATTTTGGAAGCATTGGCACCGGTAATACAGGATATAAAGGCAGAACTACTACCCACGAAGTAGGCCACTGGCTTGGCTTACGCCATATTTGGGGCGATGCAACCTGCGGTAACGACAATGTAGCCGATACTCCTCCGCATGAAGGAGCAAATTCAGGATGTCCTACATTTCCGTTTAAAGCAAACAATGCTTGTGGCGCAGGCGCTAATGGCGAGATGTTTATGAATTATATGGATTATACCAATGGTGGTTGCCAAAATATGTTTACACAAGGACAAAAAAACATTATGGATTTTGTGTTAAACGGAACTCGTGCCAACCTTTGGTCGGCAAGTAATTTGGCTGCTACGGGAGTTGACGGTAGTATTACCGGAATTTGTGCACCTAAGGCTGATTTTAGAGCCAACAACTTGTTTATTTGTGCTGGTCAATCGGTTACATTTACGGATGTTTCATGGAACGGACCGGTAGATGTTAGAAATTGGTCATTTACCGGAGGAACCCCTTCTACATCTTCTGACAGTATGCCGGTAATTACCTATAACACACCCGGAACGTATCCTGTTTCATTAACAGTTACAAATGGAGCAGGATCAAACACCAAAACAGTTACAGCTTATGTTAATGTTGCTCCAAGTCCCGGAGGTCCAACACCTTTTTTCGACTCCTTTGAAGATTCTCAACCTATTCCCAATAATAACTGGTATGTAAACAATCCTGATAATGGAACTACATGGTCTGTTTCAAGTGCAGCCGGGGCTTCTGGAATATATTCTGCAAGGATTGTAAATTCAACAGCCAACTCAAAAAACATTGATGAGCTTATAAGCACAACTTATAATATGAGCGGAGTTACGTCTGCACAAATAAAATTTAAAGTAGCTTATGCTCAACGCAGCTCAACTACTAATGACAATTTACGTTTATTCGTTTCCGGCAATTGCGGACAAAACTGGGCATTGCGTTGGTCGCAATCAGGGAGCACATTAGCTACTGCTCCCGCAACCAGTAGTAATTTTATTCCTTCAGCAACACAATGGAAAGAAGTTACTGTAACAAATATTCCGGCCACTAATTTCACCTCTAATTTCCGTTTTAAATTTGCTTTTGAAAGTGCGGGCGGAAACAATATTTATATTGATGATATTAACCTAAGCATTATTTCTTCTATTCAAGAAAACAGTAGTATTAAAGAATTGAGTATTTATCCTAATCCATCTTATGGCTTGGTGAATATTGAATTTAAATCCGAGAAAGAATTAAAAACAACTTTTTCAATTTATGATATAACTGGCAGATTGATGTTGCAACACCAAATAAAAAGTATTGTTGGTAACAATAAATTTATCATTAACGAAAACAGTTCTTTAAGAACGGGTATGTATATACTTACACTTGAAAACGAAGAAGGAAAATTCTCTAAGCGATTAATTATTGAGTAAAACGTATAATTCTAATAAAAAAGGAGCGCAATACGCTTCTTTTTTATTTCCATATATCCGCTTCTTCGAGCTGGATTTTATCTTTAAAGAAATGCTTGGCGCTTTTTTCAAAACTTTCGGTGTAATCAGAAACAAAAAAGCGATGCTTTTTTTGTTTCTTGCTATCAGCACTATTTAAAAGCTTATGGTAGGATAAAATATTTTTCGTGTATTGGGCAACCACATCGGCAGAGTCAATAATTTTTATATCTTTTTTATAAAACTCCGCAACTTCATTTTTTATCAATGGATAATGGGTGCATGCTAAAATTAAGGCATCAATCTTTTTTAGTTTAGCACTCGATAAGTAAGAATTTATTACTGTTCGGCTAATTTTATTATTAAAAAATCCTTCTTCTATCATAGGAGCTAAAAGCGGTGTAGCAAGGGATGCAACTTTTAGTTGTGGATTTAAAGCATTTATTTTATTAGCGTACACATTGGTTTTTATGGTTGCTTTCGTTCCTATTACACCCACCTTTTCAATTTTTTGAGTATTGGCTACATGCTCTACTACGGGGTCAATTACATTTATAACAACTGCTTTGTTGCCTACAAATGATTTTACGGTGTCGTAAGCAATGGCAGATGCTGTATTACATGCAATAACAATAGCCTTACATTTTTGATCTAAAAGAAACTGCGCAATTCTAATGGAATAGTATTTTATAGAATCAGGAGATTTATCGCCATAAGGTAAGTGTGCTGTATCACCAAAATAAATAAACTGTTCATTAGGCAAATGTTTACTGATGGCATTTGCAACAGTTAAACCTCCAATTCCGGAATCAAAAATACCTATAGGAGCGTTTGCTTTTATCTCTTTTGTAATAGTCATAAAAAAATCCCTCTTTCGAGGGATTTGAGTTGATTACTGGATTCCTAATTTTTTCTTAATTTGAGGAGCAATGTTATCTGCTTCCGGCATATATAAAAGTGTTCCGGCTGCTGAATCAAAAATATAGCTGTATTTGTTTTCTTTGGCAAAGTCGGCTATGGTCTTCTTAATTTTTTCTACCATTGGTTTTAATAATTCTTCTTCTTTATTTTTTAAATCGTCTTGTGCTGTATATTGAAATTCTTTGATTCTGTTTTCCAAATCAGTAATTTCTTTCAATTTAGTTTTTTTAATTACTTCGGTGTAAGAAGATTCTTTTTGCTGATATTCTGAAACTTTTGCTTCAAACTCGGCAGACATGGTTTGTAATTGTTGTTGTAATTGCTGGGCATAAGCTTGTAAATCGGCTTCTGCTTTTTTTCGCTCAGGCATTCCTAACATTAATTCGTTAGAATCTACATATCCAAATTTTTGCGCAAATACTGATGTTCCAATTAGCACCATTGCTACTACAAGCGATTTTCTTAAAATAGATCTCATGTTTATATATTAATTTTAAATTTTACGGGGTAAAAATAATATTATTTTGAAGATTTGTAACCTAAAGCTTCTAAAACGGCATCACTTTTATCAAATTTTGGATTGGTGTACATCATACTTAAACTTCCTGCTTTATCAAAAACTACTGCCAAGTTTTCTTTAACGGCAATATCTTTAACTGCAGTATAAATTTTATCTTGAATGGGTTTGATTAATTCCTGACGCTTTTTAAATAATTCACCATCTACTCCGAAACGTTGTTTTTGCAATTCTTTTGCTTCTTTTTCTTTGTTGATGATTTCGTTTTCGCGTTTGCGTTTTAGCTCTTCGGTTAATAAAATTTGTTCTGCCTGATATGCTTTATAAAGTTTATCTATTTCAGCATATTTTGCTTCAATTTCTTTTTGCCACTGTACCGATAAATTATCTAATTGCTGTTGTGCTGCCTGATGTTCGGGAATTTTTGACAAAATATACTCCGAGTCAATAAAAGCATATTTCTGTGCTTTTGCCATACCTGCTATACTTAGTAAAACAGTAAATGTGATTAGCGTTTTTTTTAACATAACGTGTTTCCTCCTTTTTGCTCTTAAGTGAGCGAATTTAGTTACATTTTTATAATTCACCTAAATTAAATCCAATGGTAAAGTGCACCTGCGATTTTTGCATACGTGGAGCTGTTGGAACATCATCAAAACGATAGCCCCAATCAAGACCTAATAAACCGAACATTGGTAAAAACACCCTTACGCCAACGCCTGCAGAACGTTTAACGGCAAAAGGATTATAATCTCTAAATCGGCTCCAGGTGTTTCCTGCTTCTGTAAAACCAAGCAGATAAACCGTTGCATTGGGATTTAAAGAAACCGGGAAACGCAACTCCATGGTATATTTACTAATTATAGTACCTCCAATAGCCGGAGAGAGGGATTGATCGTCATATCCTCTTAAAGCAATAATTTCTCTACCATCGAGTGCAAAACCTGTAAGTCCGCTACCACCTAAGTAAAATCGTTCAAAGGGCGCTGCGCCTAAGCTTCTGTTATACATTGCCAGAAAACCAAAGCCGGCACGTGTATTTAGCACCAAATTCCCTGCCAAATTTGTAAACCACGATGTAGTAAATTTCCATTTATGATATTCTACCCATTTGTAACGCTCCTGAAGGGTGTATCTGCTGTAGTCTTCTACTCTTTTTCCGGTTGAATCGGTTCTAAAAAATGAATAAGGTGGAGTTAATTGCAATGTTAAGGTTGTTTGCGAACCTTTTCTTGGATAAATAGGAGCATCTATCGAATTTCTAGAAAGTGAAATTTTATAGCTTAAGTTATTAGCTATTCCTTCGTTGAATAAAAATGCCGGCCATTTGTTTATTTCGTAATGCTGATAGGTTGCTTCTTGATAAATGGTAAAAAAGTCGTCAGGCCATTGTAACCTGCGGCCTAAACCAACGGACAAACCGGTAATGTCAATACCTTGTCGTTTATAATTTAATATGCGTTCTCCATCGGCATTTTTTACATATCGTTTTTCTCCGTTTGATTGTATGGAATGATACAAGCTTACCGTTAAAGAATTTGGTCGTTTACCGCCTAACCAAGGTTCGGTAAACGATATGTTGTAGGACTGAAACCAGGTTCCGGTAGTTTGTGCTCTTACGCTTAATCGTTGTCCGTCACCGGCAGGAAGTGGCCTCCATGCATTTTTCTTAAAGAAATTTCGTGCTGAAAAATTATTGAAGGTAACACCCAATGTACCTACCACTCTATTAGCCCCCCAGCCACCTGATAATTCAACTTGGTCTGATGGACGCTCTTCTACAGTATATTCAATATCAACCGTACCATCTGAAGGATTGGGTTTGGGAGTTACATTTAATTTTTCCTGATCAAAATAACCAAGCTGAGCCAATTCGCGTTGAGTTCTGATAATATCAGAACGGCTGAATAACTGTCCCGGTTTAGTTCTAATTTCTCGCATAATTACATGATCGTTGGTTTTAGTATTACCTGAAACCGTAACTCTGTTTATAGTTGCTTGTTTGCCTTCATACAAGCGTATCTCAATGTCTATTGAATCGTTTTCTACCAATACTTCAATGGGGGTTGCCTGAAAAAACAAGTATCCATCATCCATATAAAGTGATGTAACATCTCTACCATTAGGATTCATAAATAAACGCGACTCGAGCACTTGCTGATTGTAAACATCTCCGGTTTTTATGCCTAAAATGCTGTTTAATTCTTTGGTTGAGTGTTTGGAGTTTCCAACCCAGGTAATATTTCTAAAATAAAACTTATGACCTTCTTTCACTTCTATATCCAGATTTACATATTTATCATCTAACTTATACACGGAATCTCTTACAATTTGAGCATCTCTAAATCCTTTGGTATTGTACTTTTCTATTACTTTTTCTAAATCTTTTTCTACATTATCTTCAATGTATTTAGACGCTTTAAATATGTTGTACCAACGCGCCTGCTTGGTATCTTTCATATATCTTCTTAAGGCTGAGCTTTTCAAATTTTCGTTGCCATAAAAGTTTATATCTTTTATTTTAACTCGATTTTTCTTATCTACGTTAAAAATTAATATAACATTGTTTTTAAGCATAGAATCGGGAGTTTCAATGGTATTTACTTCAACATTTAAAAAACCTTTATCTATGTAAAACTTTTTAATGGTAGCGGTTGATGTGCTGATAAGGTTTTTGGTTACTACCTGTCCACGAATAATTTTAAGTTGCTTACGTAGTTCGTCTGCTTCGGCTTTTCTAACACCTTTAAATGAAAATTTAGAAAGCCGGGGACGTTCTTCTAATTGAAAATTCAAGAAAATTACATTGCCCTGTACTTTTGTAGCGTATAATTTTATGTCGGAAAATAGCCCCTGCTCCCAAAGATTATCAATGGATTTGGAAATCTTTTGTCCGGGAACCATCACTTTTTCTCCTACCATAAGACCAGAAAGCATTATCAATACATTTTTATCTAAATATTGAATTCCGCTTATGGTAATGCCTCCGATTTCGTACTCTTGAGGATCTTCAAATTGCATCTCCTCAAGATTTGTCCCGCCAATTAGTACTTGAGCCTTAATGGAAGCTGACATTTGAAAAATTAGCAATAAATATGCAATAGAAAGTTTGCGCAACATGAAAATTATATTTTTACCTGTTCACTTGTTTTACCAAATCTGCGTTCGCGTTGCTGAAAATCTAATATGGCTGAAAATAAATCTTCGCGTTTAAATTCGGGCCACATTTTTTCGAGAAAACAAAATTCTGCATAAGCGCATTGCCAAAGCAAGAAATTACTGATGCGCAATTCTCCGCTGGTTCTTATTAACAGTTCAGGGTCTGGTATATTTTTAGTGGTTAAATTAGCAGCAAAAACTTTGTCATTTATATCGTTTACATCTAGCTTACCTTGCTTTACCTGCTCAGCAATTTTTTTTGCGGCATTTACAATTTCCCAACGAGAGCTGTAGCTTAATGCTAAAACCAATGTTAAACCATTATTTTGTGAAGTTTCATTGATGGCTTCCAAAAGTTCTTTATAACAATTGGGGGGAAGTGATTCTAAATCTCCTATAGCCATTAAGCGTACTTTACTTTTATTGAGTGTTGCGGTTTCTGCATGAATAGTTTTAACTAATAATTCCATTAAAGCATCAACTTCTTCTTTAGGCCTGTTCCAGTTTTCGGTTGAAAAAGCGTAGAGGGTAAGATATTTAATTCCAATTTCTCCGGCTCCTTCGGCTGCTTCTCTTACAGCATTTACCCCATGCTGATGACCGTAAACGCGCTCTTTACCTTGCTGCTTTGCCCAACGACCGTTACCGTCCATTATAATGGCAATATGCTTTGGCAAACGGGTTTTATCAATTTTATTTAAATATTCTTCTTTTAGTGTCATAGGTTTTATTTCATTCTAACTTTCCCAACTCCTGGACAAGGACTTGGTTTTTTAATGGCATATACTATCATTATTCCCGCAAATGAATACCAATCTTTGTTTTTGGAATTGCCACGTTGATATCCTGTTGTATTACCAAACTGATTAGGACTTACAATACTTCTATCTGACAATGCAGTTGCCATAGCTCCTGACTCGTTTAACATTACTCGTTTATCGGGATAGCGTGTACTGATATCGTCTAAATAATCGGTATAGGATTTTCGCAAGCCCCATTCGAGCGCCATGCCCCAATTGCCCATTAAATTTACTTTAAAGCCAAAACCAAAAGGAATTGCTACTTGTGTTCGTGCATATTTTCTACCCTGTGCGGCTGAGGTTCCTTGCCCTTCGGTACCAACATTTTTCAGCTTTACTTCTTCGCCTGCATAATTGGTTTTAGGATTAAAATGAAATACACAGAAGCCTCCAAATATATATGGGCTAAAAGGCATTTTTTTATTTCCTATTTCATAGGGAAAAAAATTAAATTCCATTTGTGCGGCACCTTCATAAATTGGTGATGAAAATGAAAGATTACGATATCTATCGTAAACAAAAGGGCTTTTGGCATCATCGCCTGAAATTTTTCCATACAAAGCATTCGCTTTAAATGCCCAGCGATAATTGAAATTATAACGATATACTAAGCCTCCGCCCAAATGGCTGTTGCGAAAAGGCGTTTCTGGATTAAGCTCGCCAAAATAGAATGAAGCGGTTCCAAATGGTCCAATTTCTGAGTATTGGGCATTAACGGATACTGCTAAAAGAAAAATAATTACAACCGAAAAAAATCGTGGCATTTGCTTCAATTAACTCTTTTTGAGTTATTTTATTGTTTTTTGCAAAAGCCAAAGTTAATTTATTTTTTAAAACTATTGGATATGATAAATTTGTAAGTAAAATACTTTATCCAAAAATTCATTAGACTTTTTTCTGCCTTGCAGCGAATAAGATTTTGTAATATTTCTTGAATGTTTTATAATTTATTTAATTGTATGAAATCTTAAAAAATCTAATTCGGGCTTGCCTGTCTGCCAACAGGCAAGCCCGGAGTCATCCCGCATGCCAACACCTTTGTCATTAGAATTTTCAACTTCTAATGACAAATCAGGGATAATATAATATCTCCGGGCAAGGGGTAATTTCTTTGTTGGTAAATGCTATTTTAAAGTCCATAAAAACGGGTAAGATTTTCTTACGCTATGAAAATGATTTTTTTGTTATTCCCTTCACTTGAATATGGCTAATTTTCAATAACTTATTTCTAAAAATTCCTAATGGCGGTCATTAAAAAAAATTTCTATTGACAATTTTGGGATAATAGAAAAAGGAACGGTAACGGTGTTATAACCTCTCTCGCTATCCCCACTCCTAAGGAGTGGGAGTAAAAAATCCCCCTCTTGAGATGGGTAAGGGGGGTAACAAAACTGTCTCATATTTATCGGGAGGAATAAGATAAGGAGAAATTTATAGATGAATTTAGGATTAAGCAGCACCGTTTTGTTTAGTCCTTCTTCTTAAAAGCGCAAAAATTTTTTTAGTAAAAAGTTGTGGAGATATAGGTTGTACTATATAATCATCTGCTCCGGCATTTAGGCTTTCTACCATGAGTTCAGAATCTTTTACCGATGAAAGCATTATAATGAAACTTTCACTGTATTGAACATATTGACGTATGTCGCGACAAAGTTGAATGCCATCTTGCTCTTCAACTACTAAGCCTAAAATAATTATCTGTGGCTTTTCTTTTTCAATTTGCTGAAGTACATCTTCTTTGCTTTTGGCAACTTTTAAAGAAAAGTCGTATTTATTTAGCGAAAGCTTAATAAAATCAACCATTGGTTGATTATCGTTTATGATTAATGTCTTTACCATTTGATAATACAAAAATTACCTTTTAATGTAATCTGTACGTTACCAATGGATTAGGCTTTTATTAAAAAGTATCGACCAATGTGAATTTAATTTATTCACATTGGTCGAAAGGTTCGATTAATGGTCGTGGCAATGTACTTCTCGTTTTTTTCCATCTACTACAATACCATCGCGCTCTAAGGCTTCAAGTTCGTTTCCACATTTTTTTCCTAAATCAACTTCTTGGTTGTTGTCGTTTTCATAATGGCAGTCATGACAGGTTTCTTTCTTTTTACAAGAATGCAAACCGATGCTAAAAATTAACATAAGTGCAACTGCAACTAAACTTGTTTTTCTCATAATTTAAAGTTTAAAAGGTTTAACTTGATTTATAATTAAAAAGGTATTTTATGCTTATAAAAATGTTTCTCCCCGGATTTTCAATGCCGATATTTTTTAGGCGCGACAAATGATCAATATATTTTTCGTTGAATAAATTTTTAATTCCAATTCTTAGGATAATAGGATTTGAAAAATTCAATTTAAATGAACCTATTAAATGAAACAATTGGTATGATTTGCTTTGAGTTTCATATTGAACCACTCTGTTTTGTGGCAAAAAATATAGATGTTGAAGTGAAATGTATTCTAATTGAATCTTAGAAGATTGTGAAAATTCTAAACGAAGTGTACTATTAAATCTTGTTTGAGGAATTAAAGGTAGCGGATTGTTTTGTTCATCAGCAGCATAAATATATGAAATATTGTGCTCAACATGTAATGGATGATAAAAATGAGGATGATAGTGAACTGAAAAATCGCCTCCGGATAGTGTTGCGTATTTGCTTTGTTTATATACAAACTGAGGCACTCCGTTTTTTATTGAGCCATTAGGAGCAATATATATAAAGTTTTGAAGGTATTGATAAAAAGGATTTATTAATACACTTAAATGTTCGTTGTTAAATTCAAGACCAATGTCTAATTGTTGAGAAAATTCGTTTTTTAAAAATTTATTACCCACCTCATATCGTAATGCTCCGTGATGAACTCCATCGCTCAATAATTCAGTTAAATGAGGAGGTCGGAATCCTGAAGAAGCATTTATTCTAAAAAGATAATGGCTTATTTTTTTATTAATTCCTAAAGAATAGTTAAATCCGGAATAATTTTTTAAGAAAGAAAAATTAGAACCATCGTCTTTTAATATTAATGGTGCCGATATAGTTCTACTATCGTAGCGAATGCCACTTTGAAATTCTACGGTATTAGTTTGGATATGCCATAGTGCATATAATCCTTTATCAAACATACTAGCATTAGGAAGTAGTATTTCTGTTGCATTATTACTATTGGAGCTAATTTGATACATTCCTTGTGTACCAATAATTAATTGCGATTTTTGAGTAAAACTATACGTATAACGAGCATTATAAATATTATTATCTAAAAGCATGTCAATTCCGGGTATAGTAACTTTTTCTTCGTATTCTCTTAAATTATTTAATGTTTTGCCAATGATGATGCTTAAATTTGCATGGTTAAAATAAAATTTGTTTTCAAGCATGGCGTAGTGATTGGTAATTAATTGAGCAGGAATGGTATTTTCTCTTAGCTGACGTGTGGTTTTAAAAAGTTCGGGTTTAATAATGCTATCGTGTGTATGTCCGGGAATTCCAATACGGTTATGCAAGTAATTATATCTGAAATTTATTATCCAATTTTTAAAATTATATCCGATGGATGTTTTAAAATTATGTTCTTTAAATCGAGAGTTTTTTACAAATAACCCTTCCGGAATTGCAAAGTCCGCTTGATTATTATAGTTGCCGTGTATGTTAAATCGCCAATTGTTTTTATTTGTTTTTACTGTTATAAAATTATTTGTTCCTTTAGTAAATGATTCAAAGCGTGATTCTATTTTAGCTTCTATTTCGTTATTAAGAGCATAGTTTTCATCTGTAAAATATAAAACTCCACCAAGGGCATCCGCTCCATAAAGTAATGAAGAAGGCCCTTTTAATACTTCTACCATCCCTATACCATTTTCGGTAATTCCCATTCCATGATCACCGCCCCATTGTTGGTTTTCAATTCTTAATCCATTTAATAATGTTACTATTCTTAATCCTGTTAATCCTCTAATTACGGGTTTGCTGATACCTAATCCGGTACTAACTTGATAAACGCTTGGAATATTACTAATGGCTTCTCCTAAATTGCTTGGTGCATTAATTTGAATTTCTTTTATGCTTTTAATTTCAATGTTTGTGATGCTATATCGTTGTAAAATTCCGGTAGTACTGCTTATGGTGAGCTCTTTTAAATCGATATGCGAAGGGTTTAAGTGAATAATCAGTGAGTCGGTTATATTTTTTTGATGGTATAATATTATTTTTTCTTGAAAGCCAAGTGCCGAAAATTTTATTTTTATAGATGGGGGCAATTGTTTATGATATTCAAATATTCCATTTTCGTTACAGCTAACACCTGTGTGTAAATCGGTAAAATATACCGTAGCATAAGGTATTGGGGTATTATCTTCGTTGTTTATTACTCTACCTTTTAAAGTTTGAGCTTTTATTATGTATGAAGGTGAAAAAATCAAAATAGCAATAAATAAATTTATATTTTTAGATATCATAAAATCGCAGAATAAAAAAAATTTGCTAATGCAACATAGTTGCAAAAATAATATTTATTTTTGAAAGCATTATCATAAATTAATATTTAACATGAAAAATGTTCGGAAAACAGTTGCCAAAACAAAAATTTTAGAATTTATTCAAAATTCTAAAGCAGCAGTAGCGCATAGTGATATACAGGCATCATTAAAGGGAGTATGCGACAGAGTTACAATTTATAGGGTATTAGAAAGATTATTAAAAGAAGGTTTGATTCATAAAATAGTTGATGTAGATGGTGTGGTAAAATACGCTGCTTGTCATACCTGTGAAAATAAATTTCATCAACATAATCATATCCATTTTAGTTGTGAAAAGTGTAAAAAGGTTACTTGTTTAGATACAATAATGCCGGTGTTTAATCTTCCCCAAAATTATATATTAAATTCTGTTAACTTTACCGTATCAGGATTTTGCCCAAAATGTAAGTAACAGTATAAAAATAATGTTTAAACAACAATCTGTTTTCAAACTAATATCATTATATTTATTTTTTATTTTTATTGCATGTAAAAGCGATAAACAGGATACTTCTAAGCCATTTATAAATATTGTTAATCCAAATAGTTCTGAATTGCTTTATGTATATACTGATGAAGAGTTTTTTACAGCGCTTTATTTTAAAGACAACAAGGAATTAAGTCAATACAGATTATTAGTTAAAAGTGATTTTAAAATTCCAATTCAACCCGATGAAAATAATTCACCTGCAAAGGCATTTTCAGTAGTTTATGTAAAAAATATAAAAGGTAAAGAAGCTAAAGACAATGTTTTAGTGAAGGTAAATAAATACAGCATGTCTGGTAATTATAGTCTAACAGTTGACTGTGTAGATGTATCAGGAAATCAGGCAGAACCAGTTAACGTTACATTTAGTGTTAAAAATAAAATAGATTCAGTTAGTCCGAATATTTTAATTATAACTCCTGCAGAAAATACTTACTTTACAAGAGATACCACCATAAAGCTAAGCGTATTGTTTGAAGATTTTAGAAGTGATAATAATAAAGGGTTTGTTTATGATTTTACAGTAAAAATCATAAAAATGTCTAATGAAGAAGAGGTTTTTACTTTTTCACAAATAATTAATAAAAAATCTCCGCAATCATACATACAAAATCTTCCTGTAATTTCTGAGGCTGGATTATATCGTATTGAAATTACCTCAAGAGATGATTTTAATAATTTGTCAAAAATTACAAGGGTTTTTCACATATTATAGCTGTCATTTTTTTTTGTAACAAAAAAATTTCAAGCAACTTTTAAAAAGCTGATTCGTTTAAACTATGAAAATCCTAACTTAGGATTAAATTATTTAATTTAAAACATGGTTGATTTGAGCTAAAATGTTATATTAGCAACTGATTTTAGACAATTTAGAACCATAAAAATTATATATTTTGAAAAAGATTTATTTTCTATACATTTTTTTAGCCTCTTTACTATTTATACAAAAATCTGCTTTAGCGGTAGATTTATACTGGGTTGGGGGCTCAGGAAATTGGAACAATCCTCTTAATTGGTCATTAACAAGCGGAGGTCAGGGAGGAGCAGGAATTCCTTCGCAATCAGATAATGTTTTTTTTGATAATTCATCATTTAGTTTCTTAAATCAAGAGGTACAAATTACCTCAACGGCTTATTGTAAAAATATCACTATAGCATCTGACGTTAATAGCTTTATATTTTCAGGCAGTATAAATTCATTGTTAGAGATTCATGGTGATTTACTTTTTTACGGATATTTTACTAATAATTTTAAGGGAACGATTCAGTTTTCAGGTAGTGGAATTAGAACAATCAATTTTTCTGATTATTTCCCAAAAGGTAATGTCGTTTTTAATGGAATAAATACAACGTGGAATATTAATTCACATCTTTTATTGCCATTATTTGCAGATATTTATATCATTTCCGGAAATATAAATTTGAGTGGAAAATTTGTCCAAGCTAATAATATTTTATTTCAGGGAAATCTTCAAAAGCAATTAAATATCAGCAATGCAACAGTTTTACTAAATAATAATTTTTCTACCAACAGCAATAAAAAAACTCAGATAATTAGTGGTGGAGCAAAAATTAAAAATGTTTCAAATCAATCGCTTTCAAGCTCAAGAGCTATTGATAGTATTCAGGTTTCAGTTGTAACGCCATTATGTAATACATCTTGCGATGGTTCAATATCAGTTACTGTTTTTTCGTCAAGCACCGGCCCTTTCCAGTTTGATTGGAGTGGAGGCTCTTTACCACCTGGAACTCAAGGAAATCCTTTGTTAAATGTTTGTAACGGAACCTATCTTTTAACAGTAACTGACCTTTCGGATGGCGATCAAATATTACAATTTATTCAGGTAATAGCTCCGCCACCCATTGGTGTAACTTATAATAAAGAAACACCTACCTGTAATGGAGATTGTAATGGTTTTATTACTGCTAATCCCATAGGAGGAACCCCTCCGTATTCTTATTTATGGCTTGCTCCAATAAATCAAAATACACAAACGGCAACCGGCTTGTGTGCCGGAACCTATCAGGTTAGAATTACTGATAGCAATGGATGTCAACAAACATTTACTACAAATTTAACACAGCCAGCCGCAATAAATCCCAATATTTCATTTAGCGACATATCTTGTAACTCGTTTTGTAATGGAACAGCCTCTACGGCTCCTACAGGTGGTAATCCTCCTTTTAATTATACTTATTCTTGGTCGCCCGGAGGGCAAACAACTCAAAATATTACCAATTTATGTCCAGGAACTTATACTGTTACTGTTACAGATGATTCATTATGTACCGGTACGGCAAGTGTTACTATTAGTCAACCTAATCCATTAGTTATTAACCCTTCTTCAAACAATATTTCATGTTTTGGGGCTTGTGATGGAACAGTAAGTGTAGCACCTGTATCGGGAGGAACTCCTCCATATTCATATACATGGACACCCAACATATCAACAGGCCCTTCTCAAAATAATTTATGTCCGGGAACTTATACGGTTGTTGTTTCTGATAATCAAGGTTGTGTAGATTCTGCTACGTTTGTTATAACAGAGCCAGGCCCTCTCAATGCAAATCCAAGTTCAACAAATGTATTATGTTTTGGAGCATGTAATGGAACTGCAACATCAAACCCTATTGGAGGCACTGCACCATATACGTATTTATGGAGTACCGGTTCTACCAATCAAAGTATATCGGGATTATGTCCGGGTATATATTCGGTTACTGTTACAGATACCAATAATTGTTCTAACACTCAGAGTGTAACAATAACTGAACCTCCATTGTTAACAATTAGTGTTGCAACAACAAACGTTGTATGTAATGGGCAGTGTAATGGAACAGCTACGTTAACAATAAACGGAGGAACTCCCGGATATACCATTCTTTGGTCAAATGGTCAAAATACCCCAAGTATAAGCGGTTTATGTGCCGGAAATTATAGCGTAACCGTTACAGATGCAAATGGATGTACAGCTGCACAAAACTTTCAAATCACTCAACCTCCGACTTTGGTAGTTTCAGTTAATGACACTACTATTAGTTGTAGTAGTCTTTGTGATGGAGTTTTAACATCAACAGTTAGTGGAGGAACTAGTCCATATACTTATTTATGGAGTAATGGACAAACGGGAGCTAATGCTACAGGATTATGTATTGGTAGCTATTCATTAACAGTTACAGATGCTAATGGTTGCATGGCAACAGATGGAGGAACAGTAAGTAATCCGGTTGCCATTCTTCCCAATGCAACGGTTTTGCAAAATGCATCATGTAATGCGTTGTGTAATGGCTCTGCAACTTCAAGCCCAACAGGAGGAACCCCTCCATATACGTTTGCTTGGAGTAATGGACAAAATACACAAACCGCTACCGGTTTATGTGGTGGGCAAACATATACTGTTACCGTTACCGATGCTTTGGGATGTTCAGCAAATCAAACTGTAACAATAACACAGCCACCTGCCTTTAATGCTACAGTGAATGTTACAAATGTGAACTGTTTTGGACAATGTACCGGTCAAATTTCTTTAGTTTTAAGTGGAGGTACTTCTCCATATTCAATAGTTTGGAATACTAGTCCTGTTCAAACAGGAACTTCTGCAATAGGTTTATGTGCTGGTACATATACTGCTACCATAACAGATAATAATGGCTGTGTTTATACAGCATCAGGAACCGTAACAGAACCTTCACAAATAAATGGAAATACGGTATCAACTGATGTAACTTGTAATTCTGCTTGTAATGGTACGGCAACTGCAAATCCAAGCGGAGGTAATCCCGGTTATTCCTATTCATGGTCTCCAGGAGGTCAAACTACGGCAGGTGTTACAGGATTATGTCCCGGACAATATATTGTTACAATAACAGATGCCTTAGGTTGTATAGATAGAGATACGATAAATATAATTGAACCTCTTCCATTAAATGCTACAATATCGAATGTGTCTGCTACTTGCGGAAGTACTTGCGATGGCTCTGCAACAGTATTGGCAGGAGGAGGAACAGCTCCATACAGCTATTTATGGAGCTCAGGTGGGACAAATTCAACAGAAAATAATTTATGTGTTGGAAATTATACCGTAACTGTTACTGATGCTCAAGGGTGTCAGATTACAATACCGGTTTCGATAGTTCCGGTTGTAAATATAATTATTAATACTACCGGAACGCAAATAACATGCTTTGGAGCCTGTGATGGACAGGCAACAGCAACGGCAACCGGAGGAGCTCTGCCATATTCTTATTCATGGAATACAACTCCCGTTCAAAATACTCAAACGGCATTTAATTTATGTGCCGGAACATATACCGTAACAGTAACTGATGCAAATGGATGTTTTAATACACAAAATGTTACATTAAATAATCCGCCACAAATAAATTTAAATATTACATCGAGTGATGCAACGTGTGGAGGTAATTGTAACGGATTTGCAATAGCTTCAGCAAGTGGTGGAACCGGTTCTTTTACTTACCAATGGAATACGCTGCCCGTAACAAATGGTCCTACTTTAAATAATTTATGTGCTGGTACATATACTGTTACTGCTACCGATGCCAATGGATGTACTGCAACAGATTCTGTTGTTATTAATGCGCCAATTGCAATTCAGCCAAATCCATCAATAACTCAATCAACATGTGGAAATTCTGATGGAAGTATAACATTAAACCCTTCCGGAGGAACAGGCCCTTATACTTATTTATGGTTACATAATAATTCTACAAGTAATCCACTTACAGGGGTTCCGGCCGGCATTTACACAGTTGTGATTACCGATGCAGTAGCTTGTTCTGATACCTTTATTGTGATTGTTAATAATATTTTAGGACCAATTGCAACAACAAATTCTACAGATGCTTCCTGCTTTGCATTATGCGATGGGCAAATATCAAGCTCAGTTTCTACCGGAACTCCTCCATTTAGTTATTTGTGGAATCCCGGAGGACAAACCAATCCAACGGCTATAAATTTATGTAATGGGGTTTATACATTAACCGTAACAGATGCAAATGGATGTCAGGGATTTGCAATAGATACGGTGAACGGGCCATCACAAATATTTAGTCAACCAATAATAACAAATGTTACCTGTGCCGGTTTTTGTAATGGTGCAATTTCTGTTAATCCTACCGGAGGAACGGGGCCTTATACTTATTTATGGAGTACAGGAGCAACTACATCATCAATTAGCGGATTATGTGCAGGCCAATATATTGTAACTATTACCGATGCAACAAACTGCTCAATTAACGATACAATTAATGTTGGAAATCAGTTTACCATTAATCCCAACCCAATAATATCTAATGTTAGTTGCAATTCTATTTGTGATGGATTAGCAGGAGTTAATCCATCTGGAGGGACTCCTCCATATAATTATACGTGGTTTCCATCAGGGCCTAATGCGCCCGGCCAAAGTGGATTATGTGCAGGTAATTATTCTGTTACAATTACAGATGCAAACGGATGTACTGCTATACAAAACTTTAATTTAACCCAACCCAATGCCATTGGCATAACTCCATCTATTGCAAACAATCAGTGTTTTGGACAATCGAATGGTTCAATTAGTATTACTGCTAGCGGTGGCTCAGGAACATATAGTTATTTTTGGTTACCCGGAGGTCAAACAACTTCTTCAATTTCAAATTTAACGGCAGGCAACTACACGGTTACAGTTTCCGATCCTGCTAATCCAGGCTGTTCAGAAACACAAACATTTACAGTTACAGATCCTCCTCAGCTAACAGTAGTAGCCAGCTCAACCAATGCCACTTGTAATGCTGTTTGTAATGGCACTTTAAATGCATCAGCAAACGGAGGAAGCGGATCGATAAACTATACTTGGATGCCGGGAAGTTTAATTGGAAATGCTCACGCAGGCATTTGTGCAGGAACATATACTGTTACAGTAACCGATGCAAATGGTTGTACGAATTCTGCATCAACTACAATTACCCAACCATCAGCTATTAATATTGGATTTACTAGTAATAATGCATCATGTAACGCTGTTTGTGATGGTTCTGCTTCTGTAAATCCATCAGGCGGAACAGCGCCTTATTCAATTTTATGGTCAACAGGCTCTACTTCAAATAATCTTAATGGTTTATGTGCCGGGTCTTATTCTGTTATTGTTACAGATGCTAATTCTTGTTCTATTACCAATAATTTCAATATAACCGAACCTACTGCTATATCTTCAACATTTACAACTAATAATCCACAATGTGGGCTGTGTGATGGTAGTGCTACTGTTTCTCCAAGCGGAGGTGTTGGTGCTCCTTACACGGTAATATGGAATACTGTTCCTGCACAATCTGGAGTAACTGCAAGTAATTTATGCGCTGGATTGTATGATGCAGTAATAACTGATGCAAGCGGTTGTGTTGATACTGTTTCTGTGCCGGTTAGTAATCAAGGAGGCCCTGTTACATCGCATGTGTCAACAGATGCTATATGTAATGGTGATTGTAATGGTTCAGCTACGATAACAGCAACCGGACTAAATCCTATAACATATTTATGGACTCCGGGAGGTTTTACTTCCAATAGTCAATCAGGTTTGTGTGCCAATACATATAATGTTCAAGTTACAGATTCGCTTGGTTGTATTACGTTTGAAACAATTATAATTAACCAACCTCAGCCAATAGTATCAACTCCTTTTATTAATAATGTAAGTTGTAATGGGGTTTGTGATGGAGCTATAACCATACTTCCAGGCGGAGGAACTCCCGGATACACTTATTCATGGAGTAGCGGGCAAACAACGCAAAATATAAACGGCTTATGTGCTGGTCAGTATATAGTTACTATTCAAGATAATTTAGGTTGCATAGGAATTGATACGTTTAATGTTACAACACCGAATGTGTTAAGCATTACACAATCACAATCAAATATTTCATGCGGTGTAGTATGCGATGGAATAGCAACTGTAAATATATCTGGTGGAACTTCCCCATATTCAGTTGCATGGTCAACCGGACAAAACTTTAATACTATTGGTGTTTCTACAATTTCAGGTTTGTGTGCAGGAAATTACTCAGCTAATGTTACTGATGCGAATGGGTGTTCTGCTACTGCAAATTTTACAATAAATCCTGCAACGCCCATTAGTCTTAACTCAACTGTAAATAATGTTACATGTAATGGTGCTTGTAATGGATCAATATCAATTGCTCCAAGCGGTGGCACCTTGCCATACAATATTATGTGGTCGAACGGTAATACAGGGAATAGTATATCCAATCTTTGTCCCGGAGTTTACTCTGTAACATTAACAGATGCTAATGGCTGTTCAACATCACAATCGTTTACTATTACAGAACCAACTCCTTTTACAGCATCAATTACCGGAAATAATATTTCATGTAATGCTGCATGCGATGGACAGGCTACTGTGGTGTTAAGTGGCGGAACAGCTCCTTATTTCTTTCAATGGAATGGAGGACAAACAAGTGCTACAATAAGCAATTTATGTCCTGGAACTTACTCTGTTCAAGCAATTGATAATAATGGATGTACTGTAAATGCTAATGTACAAATTACACAACCTTCTCCAATTGTAATAAATATTTCATCTACTCAACCTCCTTGTGGTATATGTAATGGTTCGTTAACAGCTGTTGGTACCGGAGGCTCAGGAGCTCCGTATTCTTATTTATGGAGTACCGGAGCTACTACAGCAACAATCAGTAATTTATGCGCAGGATTGTATGCTGTAACTGTAACTGATAATTCAGGATGTTCACAACAAATTGGAGTTCCATTGAGTAATAGTAACGGACCTTCTGTAACTGCAAATGTTTTAAATGCATCATGCAGCAATACATGCGATGGAATTGCAGAGTTAACCGTAAGCTCAGGAACAGCTCCATTTACATTTAATTGGTCACCCGGTGGTCAATCTACTGATAGTATTGGAGGATTATGTCCGGGAACATATTTTGCCACTGTTACCGATGCAGGTGCTTGTATAACCGTACAACAGATAACTATTTCTACTTCAAACCCAATTACAGCTACATTTACAAGTACTAATGCAACCTGTGGGCAGTGTAATGGAACAGCTTCTGTTACTCCAACTGGAGGAACAGCTCCCTATACCTATATTTGGACTACTGGCGCTACCACTCAATCGGTTTCCGGTTTGTGTGCAGGAGTTTATCAAGTTCAAATTACCGATGCAAATGGTTGTTCAATTACGCAAACCGTTTCTATATCAAATTCGGGAGGACCTACCAATGCCGCCATTACATCTACCCCTGTAACATGCTTTGGTACAAATAATGGTTCTGCTACTGTGGTAAATGTTTTTGGAGGAACAGCACCATACTCTTATTTATGGATACCGGGAGGTCAAACAACTGCAACAATTACAGGGCTTGCAGCCGGTTCGTATAATGTTGAAATTCGTGATGCTAATGGATGTATATTAGTTGAATTAGTAACTATAACTTCTCCAACTCAAATATCAAATACTGCAAATATCACATCAACTCCTTGTTTATCATCCACAGGTCAAATTTCGCTTACAACAACCGGTGGTACAGCACCATATACTTATAGCTGGAATACCGGACAAAATACCCCTACAATTTCAAATTTGCCTGCAGGAATTTATATTGCAACAGTTACAGATGCTACAGGATGTTCAAATATAGACACCTTCTTTGTCAATAACATTGGAGCACCACTTATTAGTGTTGTAACATCAGATATTGATTGTAATGGAAATTGTAACGGTTCTGCAACAGCTACTGCAAGTGGTGGTTCAACAGGAGTTTATACTTATACATGGACACCGGGCGGACAAACTACGTCTTCAATCAGTAATTTATGTGCAGGAAATTATATAGTACAAGTAACGGATAATGGATGTTCTTCTTTCGCAACTGCAGTAATTTCTCAGCCAAGCGGATTCTCATTCAGCTTGCCAAATGTAGTAGATGCAACTTGTGCTGCTGCATGTAATGGTAGTGCAACTGTATTGCCAATTGGAGGAACTTTACCTTATTCATTTGTATGGACTCCAGGAGGTCAATCTTCTCAAAGCGCCACTAATTTATGTACAGGATTAAATTCTGTTGCAATTACCGATGCAAATGGTTGTACAGCAACACAATCCGTAATAGTAAACGAAGGCTTAGGAGTTTCTGCAACATATACTACTACTTCTGCAACTTGTGGACAGTGTAATGGAAGTGCAACGGTTACTCCAAGCGGTGGTGCAGTGCCATACTCTTTCTTGTGGGCTAATGGAACTACAAGTGCTACAAACAATGCATTATGTGCCGGAGTTCATGCTGTTCAATTAACCGATGCTAATGGCTGTTCAACAACTATAAATGTTATAATTAGTAACACCAATGCACCAAGTGGAGTTGTTACTGCTCAAACTAATGTAACTTGTTTTGGAGGAACAAACGGTTCTGCAACAATTACTGCAAGTGGCGGAACAGCTCCGTACAATTTCTTATGGGTTCCGGCAGGACAAACTACGGCTACAGTAAATAACCTAAGTGCTGGAACATATAATGTAGAAATTCAGGATGCTGCAGGTTGTATCGGAATTGTTCCTGTTACTATTACCCAGCCTGCTGAAATTACCGTAAATCCTGTAATTACAAATCCAACCTGCGGACAATGTAATGGTGCTGTGTCTATCTTTGTAAATGGTGGAACTGCTCCATATACTTACTCTTGGTCAAATGGATTGCCTGCAATTAGCAATCAAAGCGGATTATGTGCACAATTATATACGGTAACAGTAAGCGATGCAAACGGCTGTTCGCAAACATTTGCAATTCCTGTTGGTTCTACAAATGGACCAAACGTTGTTCTAACATCAAATAATATTTCATGCAATGCAGCCTGCGATGGTTCAATAAGTGCAGCTGCATCAGGAGGTTCTGGTAACTATTCATACTTGTGGACTCCTGGTGCTCAAACAACGTCATCTATTAATGGTTTATGTCCGGGTACTTATGTAATTCAGGTAACAGATAATGCCTCGGGTTGCATATCTTTTAATTTAGCCAATATTGATCAACCTGATGCGATTAATTTAAGCATACCATTTGTTAATAATGCATCTTGTGGAGGAGTTTGTAATGGAATTGGGGTTGTAATGCCAATTGGCGGAACATTAGCATACACCTATTTGTGGAGCAACGGTGAAACTACACAAACAGCCAGTGCATTATGTGCAGGTAATATATCTGTAACTGTAACAGATGCAAATGGATGTACAACATCTCAAAGTATTACAATAACTGAGCCACCTACATTAGTTATAGATACTTTAATTACTCAACCAAGTTGCAGTAATACTAATAATGGTGCAATTGATGTAACAGTTACTGGTGGAAACCCACCATATAATTATCAATGGACGGGTGCTTCATCTGCTACTACTCAAGATTTAAATAATTTATTTCCGGGAACTTATACATTAACAGTTACTGATGCTTCTAATTGTACAGCAACTATTACTATACAACTAAATCCATTACAATCTATTACTGCAATAGCTAGTGCAGATACCGCATATTGCTATGGTAATGGGCCTGCAATTATATCAGCTACCGGAGGCCTAACGTATCAATGGACCTTATTAAGCGATGGAAGTGTAGTTGGAAATACGGCAACACTATCTGTTAATCCGGGAATTGGTATTCATACGTATATTGTACAGGTAAATAATGGAGCTTGCGTGGCTTACGATACAGTTATTGTTACGGTTTATGCATTACCATTTGCAGATGCCGGTCAGGATGTTTCCATTGTTCGTGGAGCTTCTGTACTAATTGGAGGAAATCCTACAGGCCCGCAAGGTTCTACTTTTGCATGGGCGCCATCTGAAACATTAAGCTCAACAACAGTTGCTAACCCTACGGCATCTCCGCTAAATAATACTACTTATTATGTTACAGTTACAAGTCCTCAAGGTTGTATAGCAACCGATTCGGTTGTAGTTTCAATTTTACCCGATATAATTTTCCCTAATGGATTTACACCTAATGGTGATGGTGTAAACGATGTGTGGATTATTGATAATATTCAATTCTTCCCTAATAATGTAGTAGAAGTTTATAACCGATGGGGAGAATTACTTTTCCGTTCAGAAGGATACGAAGTGCCATGGGATGGAAAATATAATGGTAAAGAACTTCCTGTAGGAACCTATTATTATGTTATAGATTTACGAGATGAACGCTATAAACCATATACAGGACCAATAACTATAATGCGATAAACAATATTTCTTTGCCCTACTTTAAAGGCGCAAGGTGGTATGTAAAAAATAAATTATGATAAAATCCGTAAAAAATAAAACAGTTGTTGCAATGTTACTGCTGATAAGTATAATTATTTCGCAGCATATTTTTGCACAACAATTACCACAATACAGCCAGTATTTGTTTAACGACTTTGCTTTGAACCCCGCTGTTGCCGGAAGTCGCCCTTATTATGATGCCAGAACAAATGTGCGTAATCAATGGGTGGGTATAACCGATGCTCCGCGAACGTATATTTTAAGTATTCACGGACCTTTAAGTATTAAAAACATGGGCTTGGGAGGAAGAATTTATACCGATATTGTTGGGCCTACACGTAGAATAGGAATTGACTTATCATACGCTTATCATATTCAAGTAGCAAAAAAAACTAAGCTTTCATTTGGATTATCGGGCGGTTTGCAGCAATTTGCTATTGACGGTTCTAAAATTACTTTACGCGATCAAGGCGATCAATACTTAGGAAATTTTGTTCAATCGGTTATTGTTCCTGATTTTGGATTTGGAATTTATGTGTATCACGAGAAATATTTCTTTAGTGTATCATTACCGCAGATTACACAAAACCGTTTAAATTATTTCCCAAATGTTCAAGAAAAGGGAAAGCTGGAAGACCACTATTATATAGCTGCAGGTTACAAGTTTTATTTAGGAGAAAATTTTCAGTTTGAGCCATCTGCTTTAATGAAATATGTTGCTCCGGTGCCAATGCAGTTTGATTTTAGCGGAAGAATTATTTACAAAGATAAATTTTGGTTTGGCGGAACATATAGAACCATGGACGCAGTATCAGCTTTAGTCGGCTTTAATGTGCAGGATAACATGTTTTTCGGATATTCTTATGATTATACCATTACCAATTTACAGAAATACAGCAGCGGCACACACGAATTAATGCTAGGGATTAAGTTTATTCCAAACCAACCGCGTAATAAAAGTAAGTCGTCAATAGATTAAAAAGTTGCTTTTAATTAAGTATAGCCCAGCAAAATTGGGCTTTTTTATTTTATATTATTTACCTTAGTTCTTTAATTTCAGGCACATGCAAACCCTTAAAAACCATTCCATAAAATCTTTTGAATTTCATCCTTTATCCTTTATACAAACTCTCTGCCTACATCTCACTACTAACTTCTCTCTACTCTTTTGTCTTTTATCTTTTGTCTTTTCTCTAAATCTTCATGCGCAGGTTACGCAAACCATAAGAGGAAAAGTGTTGGATAAAGAAACCAAAGTAACTCTTCCCGGAGCATCTGTCATTCTATTAAGTGATTCGATAAATAAAAGAGGAGTTGCAACAGACGAAAACGGAAGTTTTAGATTAGAAAATGTGCCTGTGGGTCGTCAGAGTATTCGTGTTTCTTTTATTGGATATAAAGAGCAAACGCTTTCTAATGTTATCGTTTCATCAGCTAAAGAATTGGTATTAACAATAGAGCTGGAAGAATCGGTTGCATCTCTAAAGGAAATAGAAATTACTGCAACAAAAAAAGATCAGCCTATAAATGAAATGGCAACAGTAAGTGTGCGCGCCTTTGATGTAGAAGAAACAGAGCGTTATGCAGGAAGCCGAGGCGACCCTGCACGTATGGCTTCTAACTTTGCAGGAGTGCAGGGTTCAGATGATTCGCGTAATGATATTGTAGTGCGCGGAAATTCTCCGCTTGGTACACTTTGGCGAGTAGAAGGGGTTGATGTGCCTAACCCGAATCACTTTGCAGTGGCAGGAACTACAGGTGGCCCCGTTAGTATATTAAATAATAAGGTTATTGCTAACTCTGATTTTATGACGGGCGCTTTTCCTGCCGAATATGGCAATACGGTTTCCGGAGTTTTTGATGTACGCTTTAGAAACGGAAACAATGAAAAATACGAATACACCGGACAGTTTGGTTTTCTTGGTACAGAGCTTACTTCCGAAGGTCCCATCTCCAGAAAAAACGGTTCATCTTTTTTAATAAATTATCGCTATTCTACACTCAAGTTGTTTGAGTTTTTGAATATTAAAATTGGTACATCAGCGGTACCAAATTATCAAGACGGAGCTTTTAAATTAAATTTCCCGACAAAGAAAGGAGCTCTTTCTTTTTGGGGATTTGGAGGGTTAAGTAATATTGATATTTTAGTAAGCAAGTACGAAAATCCGCAGGAAGAATTATATGGCGATAAAGACCGCGATCAGTATTTTTCTACCAATATGGGAGTGGTGGGTATGACTTACACTACAACATTAGGAAGTAAAACATTTTCAAAATTAGTTATCGCACAATCTTACAATCAATCAACAGCACATCACGATAAAGTATATTGGAACAGCGATTTTAAAGTTGATTCTTTAAAACAAATTTTAGGCTATAATCTGCAACAGTCAAAGCAATCAGCGGTATATACCGTTACACATAAATTTAATGCACAACACTCATTAAAAACAGGAATTATAGCCGAGCGTTTTTATGTAAATTATATTGATACGGTATTTAATACATCGCTCAATCGCTTTGTTAATCGAATTGACGCAAAAGACGAAACCTATTTTGCTCAGGCTTTTGTTCAGTGGAAATATAAAATAACCGATGTTTTAACATTGAATACCGGATTGCATGCACAGCAATTTTTTTTAAATAATTCAAATGCTATTGAACCGCGTTTCGGAATGCGTTGGGATTTTGCACCACGACAGGCATTAAGTCTTGGATATGGTTTGCATAGCCAAATGCAGCCATTATATATTTATTATCATCATTTAGAAAGTCCTGACGGTGGCTATGTAAGACATAACAGAAATATTGGTTTTACCAGAAGTCATCATTATGTATTAGCCTACGATTTATCCTTAGGAAAAGCAATGCGCTTCCGTACGGAAGTGTATTATCAAAACTTATTTAATGTGCCCGTAGAAACAAGAACTTCTGCTTTTTCAATGGTAAATTCCGGAACAGGGTTTTCAAGATTATTTCCAACTAATTTAGCGAATACTGGAACAGGAGAAAATTATGGTGTGGAATTTACCTTAGAACGTTTTTTCAGTAAATCATTTTTCTTTTTAACCACCGTTTCCTTGTATCAAAGTAAATACAGAGGCAGCGATAATGTGTGGCGTGATACCGATTTTAATGGAAATTTTGTAAGCAACTTTTTAATTGGAAAAGAATTTAAGGTTTCAGAACATGGAATAATTTCTTTAGGAAATAAAACAACCTGGGCAGGTGGAAGACGCTATGGCCCTGTAGATTTGCAGGCTACTATGGCTGCTAACGAAATTGTATTTGTGGATAAATTTACCAATGCCCGTCAGTTTAGAGATTATTTCAGAACCGATTTAAAAATAAATTATCGCAGCAACCGACCAAAAGTAACGCACGAAGTTGGTTTAGACTTGGTGAATGTTTTAAACACAAAAAATATTTTAACCCTAACCTATGCGCCTGACCCACGCAACCCGGCAGCTAATCCAATTCGCGAAGAATATCAGTTAGGATTCTTACCACTGTTTTACTATAAGATAGATTTTTAACCTGATTTTCATCAGTAAAAAAACTGAGAAAAATCAGTTTTTTATTTAAAAACATTGAAAATCAGCACTAACAAGGTGCGGCCTAATTTAAAAAGCTTCTAAATAAAGCGCTTCTGACAATTCTATGACAAATTGAGGGGCTTAAATTGCGAAATTTGATACCACAAAAAAGGTATTGTAAGATTTTGTGAAAAACCTTAAAGTAATAGCATTTACACACAAAACTGTTTCGATTGACGAAATAGGAAATTATTATTGTGCTGATGAACGCCTTAAGGAATGTCTTGTCTGGCTCAAGCAGGCTATGAATCTTTCTGAGTTATTGTACCTCTCTACTTGCAATCGTGTAGAGTTTGTACTTGCTACCAATGATGAAATAGACAATGCCTATCTGAAAAAATTTTTACAAACGTTTAATCCTATTTGGGATTCTGAATTTGTAAAATCATCTGCCGAAAAAGCACTGGTTTATAGTGGCGATGAAGCAATGCGCCATTTGTTTCATGTAGCTACTTCATTAGATTCATTGGTAGTTGGTGAGCGTGAAATAATAGCACAAGTTAGAAATGCGTACGAAAAATGCCGTCAATATAACATAACAGGCGATTTAATTCGTTTAGCCATTAAAAAAACAATAGAAACTGCTAAGCAAATTTATACAGAAACAAATATTGCACGTAACCCCGTATCGGTTGTTTCATTAGCTTATCGCAAATTGCGCGATTTGAATGTACCATTAGATGCACGAATATTGATTATAGGTGCAGGAATTACCAATACCAGCATGGCTAAGTACTTAAAAAAACATGGTTTTGTAAACTTTATGGTATTTAACCGTACACTTACCAATGGCGAAAAATTGGCAAAAGAATTAAACGGAACAGCTGCTCCTTTGTCAGAGTTAAAAAATTATCATAAAGGCTTTGATGTAATTGTTACCTGTACCGCTTCAGAAGAATCTGTTATTACTTTAGACATTTACCGCTCGCTGGTGGCTGATGATAAGCAGCGTAAAATTGTTATCGACCTTGCTGTACCTAATGATTTGGATGCAGAAGTGTTAAATAATTACGATGTTAATTTAATTGCTGTAAATAATTTGCAGGAAGTGGCACGCGAAAATTTAAAAGAACGTCAGAAAGAAATTGATAAGTGTAATATCATTATTGAAAATAAAATTGAAGAATTCAGAGCAATAGTTAAAGAGCGACAGTTGGAATTAGCTTTAAGCTCAGTACCTGAAAAAGTAAAAGAGATAAAGTTAAAAGCCATTAATACCGTGTTTGCTAAGGAACTTGAAAACTTGGATGATAACTCACGCGAAGTATTGGAAAAAGTATTGGCATATATGGAAAAGAAATACATCAGCGTTCCAATGAAAATGGCAAAAGAAATTTTGTTAGAAAAAACATCTCGTTAAACACATTTGTCATGCTCAATTAATCGAAGGATGACAAATAAAAAAATCAAAATGAATATTATAATCGGTTCTCGAGGAAGCGAATTGGCACTATGGCAAGCGCATTTTGTGCAGGCTGAACTAAAGAAAATAGGAGTAGAAGCCGAAATAAAAATTATAAAAACACAAGGTGATAAAATTCAGCACTTGAGCTTTGATAAGCTTGAAGGCAAAGGTTTTTTCACCAAAGAGATTGAAGATGCATTGCTTAATAAAGAAATTGATTTAGCCGTTCATTCACATAAAGATTTACCCACAGAAAATCCCCCCGGATTAATTATTGCAGCGGTTTCTTATCGCGAAGACCCATCTGAAATTCTATTAATTAATAAAAATGCTGTTGATACTAAGCAGCGTTTTATGCTCAAGAAAAATGCAATTATAGGTACTTCTTCAGCGCGCAGAAAAGCACAGCTATTAGCCTTAAGAAATGATATTGAACTAAAAGATTTACGAGGCAATGTTCCTACTCGTATTCAAAAATTAAGAGATGGAAATTATGACGCCATCATGCTGGCAGCAGCCGGAGTGGAACGTTTAAATATTACTTTGGATGAATTTCATGTAGAAAAACTTGCTCCCGAAGATTTTGTTCCTGCACCTGCTCAGGGCGTTCTTGCTTTGCAAATCAGAGAAGGTGATAAAGCACTTTTTGATGTGCTTCAAAAACTAAATCATTCCGATGTTCAAACATCAATAGCTATCGAAAGAAAAGTGTTGAATTTGTTTGAAGGCGGATGTCACATGCCTTTAGGAGCATATTGTATTACGGAAGAAAATGAAGACGAAGAGTTGATTTATAAATTACATGTATCAATAGCCAAAGCATGGGATGCTGCTCCATGCTATATTTACATGGAGGCGAAATCGCCTGAAACAATGGCGCAAAAGGCGGTAGAAAAAATTAAAAATATTCAACCCGCAAGAGTTTTTATTACACGAAACAAACGAAGTAATGATGTGTTTTTTGATTTATTAGAAAAACACAAGTATATAGTTAATGGAATTTCTTTAATAGAAATAAAGCAGGTAAATGTAAAAGCATTTCCTGATTTTGATTGGGTATTTTTCCCGAGCCGCCATGCAGTAAAATATTTCTTCAATCAGTGGAAATCTAATTCTGATAAGAAAATAAAGTTTGCTGTGGTTGGCTTAGGAACGTCAGACGAATTGCGTCAGTATGGTTTTCGTGCCGATTTTATTGGAACTTCAACCGATACACAATTAATAGGAAAGAAGTTTGCCACTATGGTAAAAGGAACCGAAAAAGTATTGTTCCCTCAGGCAAAAGGAAGTTTACGTAGCATTCAAAAACAATTTGTAAAAATAGAGCAGGTGATAGATCTTACCGTATATGAAACAATAAAACATCCGGCAGACGAATTACCGGAAGCAGATATTTTATTGTTTACAAGTCCATCTAATGTTGATGCTTTTTTTGAAAAACATAGTATTAAAAACAGTCAAAAAGTAATTGCCATGGGTGGTGCAACCGGCAAAGCATTAGAGCACAAAGGAGTTAAACGGTATGCCTTACCACCATCCTTTGATGATTTAGGCCTAGTAAAAGCAGTTATGAGTATTTAGTTTAGTAAAGTTAATCTCAATTAATTTCTATCATCATGAATATTCCACATCGTCCGCGCAGAAACAGAAAATCGCAGGTAATTCGCAATATGGTTGAAGAAACATCTTTAAGTGTGAAGAATCTAATTTTTCCCTTATTTCTAACAGAAGGAAACAATAAAAAAATAGAAATTAGTTCTATGCCGGGAATATACCGTTTCTCGCCTGATGAAGTTTTAAAAGAGATTGAAGCGTGCATGAATTTGGGAATAAAATCCTTTGCACCATTCCCGCATTTCGAAGAAAATAAAAAAGATAAGTTTGCTACAATCAGCTACAGCAAAGAAAATTATTATCTTAAAACCATTTCTGAAATAAAAAAATATTTTCCTGAAACTTGCATTATTACCGATGTAGCTATGGACCCATATAGCTCTGATGGGCATGATGGAATTGTTGAAAATGGAGAAATTTTAAACGATGAAACCTTAACAATTCTTGGAAATATGGCTTTGGCACAGGCGCAGGCCGGTGCTGATATGGTAGCTCCAAGCGATATGATGGATGGACGCGTTGGATATATTCGTACAATTTTAGATGATAACGGATTTACTAATGTATCTATAATGGCATACACAGCCAAGTATGCAAGCAGTTTTTACGGCCCCTTTAGAGATGCTTTAGATTCGGCTCCTAAAGCAGGCGATAAAAAAACATATCAAATGAATCCTGCCAATAAAAGAGAAGCATTGATAGAAGCCGAATTGGACGAAGCCGAAGGGGCAGATTTTTTAATGGTAAAACCTGCATTAGCTTATTTAGATATAATTAAAATGTTGAAAGATAATTTTAATCTTCCCATTGCAGCCTATAATGTAAGTGGCGAGTACGCCATGATTAAAGCAGCAGCAGAAAAAGGTTGGTTAAACGGAGAAAAAACTATGCAAGAGTGTTTATTGGGAATCCGCAGAGCAGGAGCCGATGTTATTCTTACCTATTTTGCTAAAGAATACGCTGAGTTAAATAATTAATTCTGGCACAAAATTTTGTGTTAAATTAGCACCATGTTATTACGCATAGTTTATATTTTGATAATTATACTTGGAGTAAATGAACTTTTTGCCCAAAGCGATACCTCTATCATTATTCCTAAAATTAAGAGAGATTATGTAGTGCAGGATGATGATGTAACATGGCTTATAGAAAAATACAATAATCAAAATCAAACTAAGCCAATAATTCATGGGTATCGTGTTCAAATTTATTTTGATTCAGGAAATCAATCGAAGAAAAAAGCAAACGATGTTAAAACACAGTTTTTAGCTAAAAAGCCTGATTTTCCATGTTATTTAGTGTATCAGGCCCCAAATTTTAAAGTAAGAGTTGGCGATTTCCGTACGCGCTATGAAGCCTATAAATTATATCGTGAAATACGAAATGATTTTCCAAGTGCCTACATTGTAAAAGATGAAATAAATTTCCCAAAAAATTAAAAAATGATAACCTCCGATCAGATAAAAGAAATTAAAGAGCGCCAGGAAGCGCTAAGGGGGCATCTTTGACCTCGAAACACTAAATAGAGAAATAGCCAATCTCGAAGAAAAAACACAAGCTCCCGGATTTTGGGATGATCCCAAAAAAGCAGAACAAGTTTTAAAACAAATTCGCTCAAAAAAAGTATGGACCGAAGGATATGCTGCTGTTGAAGCTGCCGTTAACGACCTTTTGGTAATCTATGATTTTTATAAAGAAAAGGAAGCCTCAGAAGAAGATCTAAAAAAAGAATTTGAAAAAGCGAAAAAACTGCTCGAAGATATAGAGTTTAAAAACATGATGCGCAGTGAAGAAGATCATCTTAGTGCGGTGTTAGAAATAAATTCCGGAGCAGGCGGCACCGAAAGTCAAGATTGGGCTGATATGCTGCTTCGTATGTACACCATGTGGGCACAAAAACATGGTTATAAAATTAAGCAGGTAGATTATCAAGAAGGCGATGGAGCAGGAATAAAATCTGCCACCATAGAAATTGAAGGCGATTACGCTTATGGATTTTTAAAAGGAGAAAATGGCGTACATCGTTTGGTGCGCATTTCACCTTTCGATGCCAATGCAAAACGACATACATCTTTTGCTTCGGTGTACGTGTATCCTGTAATTGATGACAGTATAGAAATCACTATCAATCCAGCCGATATAGAATTTGAAACATTTCGCTCCGGAGGTGCTGGTGGGCAAAATGTAAACAAGGTAGAAACAGCAGTTCGCTTATACCATAAACCATCTGGTATCATCATTAAAAATCAAGAAACACGTTCTCAGTTAGATAATAAAGAACGAGCTATTCAATTATTAAAATCGCAGTTGTACGAAATAGAATTGCGCAAGCGCAGAGAAGCAATAGATAGTATCGAGGCAGGAAAGAAAAAAATTGAGTGGGGTTCGCAAATCAGAAATTATGTTTTTCATCCCTATAAATTAGTAAAAGATTTAAGAACTGATTACGAAACATCCAATGTGCAAGCCGTTATGGATGGCGAAATTGATGAGTTTATAAAATCGTATTTAATGGAATACGGAAAGAAAAGTTAATTAATCATTGTTTAAACATTAAATTTATGAGCAAAACAAAAATTACCATTTATCATAATCCGCGCTGCAGCAAAAGCAGAGATTCATTAAAACTCATCGAATCGCAAAAAAATGTGGATGTTGAAGTGGTAGAATATTTAAAAAATCCACCCACAAAAGAAGAATTGAAAAAGATTTTAGCAAAATTAAATCTGAAAGCAGAAGATATTGTTAGAAAAAATGAAGCCCTTTATAAGGAACGTTATAAAGGGCTTCAGCTTAATGAGGAGGAATGGATTAAAATATTATGCGATAATCCAATATTGATTGAACGTCCGATTGTTGTTAGAAATAACAAAGCTGTTATCGGGCGCCCTCCGGAAAATATAAATCAGTTATTTTAACTGACGCTCTTCGTAGTCTTTTTCTTCTTCTAAAAGAGCATCAATTGTTTTAGGGCTTATCTTATCTATTAAAGGAAGTGCTCCCCAAAAAGGTAAAAAGGTTGATAAAAAAAGTAATGTAAAAAAGATGCTACAAGCAATAACAACGAAAAATAAAAAGCCTAAAAATTGCATGGTGTAAAAGTTTAAAATTTTAACGGTCGAAATTAGTAATTTTTCTGATATTTATCGCAAAATTTTCAATTAATCTAAACTACATACAAATGGACTACAGAATAGAACGTGACACCATGGGCGAAGTAAAAGTGCCCGCAGACAAGTATTGGGGGGCTCAAACTGAACGCTCTCGCAACAATTTTAAAATTGGACCAGAGGCATCCATGCCAAAGGAAATTATCCGTGCATTTGCATACTTAAAGAAGGCCGCTGCACATGCTAATCACGATTTGGGAGTATTGGCAGCCGATAAAAGAGATTTGATAAGCAAAGTGTGCGATGAAATTTTAGAAGGAAAATTAGATGGTGAATTCCCACTGGTAATTTGGCAAACCGGCTCGGGTACTCAATCAAATATGAATGTAAATGAGGTGATAGCATATCGTGCGCATGTTTTATCAGGAGGAAAATTAACGGATGAGAAAAAAGTTTTACATCCAAATGATGATGTAAATAAATCGCAATCATCAAACGATACGTTTCCAACGGCAATGCATATTGCAGCTTATAAACTAACAGTTGAAAATACCATTCCGGGAATTGAAAAACTAAGAAACACGCTTGATAAAAAAGCGAAAGAATACATGAATATTGTTAAAACAGGTCGTACGCATTTTATGGATGCAACACCACTTACATTAGGTCAGGAATTTTCAGGCTACGTACAGCAATTAAATAATGGAATTCGTGCAATTAAAAACGCCTTAGAAATGGTGCGCGAATTAGCATTAGGAGGAACCGCTGTTGGTACAGGTTTAAATACACCAAAAGGGTATGATAAGTTGGTTGCACAAAAAATTGCAGAATTTACAGGATACCCATTTGTAACAGCACCCAATAAATTTGAAGCATTAGCCGCACACGATGCCATGGTAGAACTTTCAGGCGCATTTAAGCGTGTTGCAGTTTCACTAATGAAAATTGCAAATGATATCCGAATGCTTAGTTCAGGTCCACGATGTGGGATTGGAGAAATTATTATTCCTGATAACGAACCAGGCTCATCAATTATGCCGGGCAAGGTTAATCCTACCCAGCCGGAAGCAATGACAATGGTTGCCGCACAGGTAATTGGTAACGATATGGCAGTTGCGGTTGGAGGTTCAAACGGACATTTTGAATTAAACGTGTTTAAGCCTTTAATTGCTGCTAATGTTTTGCAATCTGCTCGATTAATTGGCGATGCTTGTGTTTCTTTTAATGATAAATGCGCTGAAGGTATTGAGCCCAATTATCCGGTGATTAAGAAACATTTAGAAAACTCTTTAATGCTGGTTACCGCTTTAAATCCACATATTGGTTATGAAAATGCAGCAAAAATTGCTAAAACAGCTCATAAAGAAAATAAAACCCTGCGTGAAGCAGCAATAGGCTTAGGATTATTGACAAACGAACAGTTTGATGAATGGGTTAAGCCGGAAGATATGATTGGAAGTTTAAAGTAAAACTCGAAGAGTTGAAACACAAAAAAAGGAGAGGCTAACCTCTCCTTTTTTTGTGTTAGGTAAATATTATTAATCTACTAATGAAATATCGAATTGCACCAAATTTATAAATTCCTGAACGCGTTCATCAACCTCTTCTTGCGATAAACCAATCAATCGTTCAGTACCAAATTTCTCAACACAAAACGAAGCAGTAGCAGAACCGAATATAATAGCACGTTTTAAATTTTCAAACGAGATATCTTTGGTTTGAGCTAAATAACCAATAAATCCACCTGCAAAACTATCTCCTGCACCGGTTGGGTCAAATACTTCCTCTAAAGGTAATGCCGGAGCAAAAAATACTTGTTCTTTATTAAATAAAAGTGCACCATGCTCTCCTTTTTTAATTATCAGATATTTAGGACCTAAATCAAGAATTTTTTGTGCAGCTTTAACCAGCGAGTATTCATTAGAAAGCAATCTTGCTTCTTCATCGTTAATAGTTAAAACATCAACTCGAGAAATAACTTTTAATAAATCTTCTATGGCTACTTCTATCCAGAAATTCATGGTGTCCAACACAACCAATTTAGGACGCTCTTTCATTTGGTTTAAAACCTTCATTTGTAATGATGGCATTAAATTGCCCAGCATTAAAAAATCGGGATTGCGCATATTATCTGGCACTATTGGGTTGAAATCTGCAAGAACATTAAGCTGCGTATCAAGTGTGTCTCTGGTGTTCATATCAATATGGTATTTTCCTGCCCAGAAAAATGTTTTTTCGTTTTCTTTAATTTGAATACCATCTGTATTTACATGATGCTTTTTAAGTATTTCAAGATATTTTTTGTCAAAATCTCCACCTACAACCGATACCAGATTGATGTTTTTAGTGAAATAAGAGGCCGCCAATGAAATATAGGTAGCCGCACCTCCTAAAATTTTATCTGTTTTGCCAAATGGGGTTTCAATTGCATCATAAGCAACCGTGCCAACAACTAATAAGCTCATTATAAAAGAGATTTTAAAGTGAATGAAAAAATTTGCACAAATATATTGCATATTTATGAATCAAATACTAATATTGCACTCCCAAAAACAAATTTCCTTGTTTGTTCAATTGGTTAGAGTCCCGTACCTACGGGATTATTCATGAGGAGCAAAAAAGGAATAAAATAAAAAAGAATAATCCTCCTTAGCTCAGCTGGTTAGAGCACATGACTGTTAATCATGGGGTCCTTGGTTCGAGCCCAAGAGGGGGAGCAAAAGTCCAAATGCAAGTTTGGACTTTTTTGCTTTATGGCATATTACATTTACATATTATATTCACAATTGGCCGACAAATATTATGTTGGCCATACAAGAGATATTACAGCAAGAATAGCGCAGCATTTGCAAAATGACTCAACAAAATATACGGGCAAGTATAAAGATTGGGAGATTAAGTCGGTGTTTTATGTTTCAGAAGAAAGAGGGGATGCCATGAGAATAGAGAAGTATATAAAGAAACAGAAGAGCAGGAAATTGATAGAGCAAATAATAAATGACGAAAAATTAGAAGGAGAATTAGCTCATCTGGTTAGAGTCCCGCATGTGCGGGATTAATCATGGGGTCCTTGGTTCTCCCGAAACATCGGGAAAGAGGGGGAGCAAAAGTCCAAATGCAAGTTTGGACTTTTTTGCATTATGGCATATTACTTTATATTTATTAAATAAGTGAAATACAAAAATTATGTTTCATGTATTATATGATTTAATGTTCTTAATTCTCTGTAAAAACAAGCCTATTTCTTAATTTGTCGAAATATTTTGCAGCATTTGCGAATGCTTGTATATTCGCATTTCTCAATTTTTTAAAGTATCAAATAACCCAATTAAGATGAACAAAGTTTTTAAATTAATTTCTGCAATTTCCTTAGCATTACTTTTCGTTGTTAATGTAAAGGCTGATGAAGGAATGTGGTTGCCACTTTTACTAAAAAAGTTAAATGAGGGCGATATGCAAAAAGCCGGTTTAAAATTATCGGCTGATGATATTTACAATATCAATAAATCAAGTATAAAAGATGCAATTGTACAATTAGGAGGTTTTTGTACTGCCGAAGTTATTTCGGGAGAAGGTTTATTATTAACCAATCACCATTGTGCATACGATGCTATTCAATCACATAGCTCTGTAAAAAACGATTATTTAACCGATGGTTTTTGGGCAATGACACGCGAACAGGAGTTGCCCAACCAAGGCTTAACCGCTTCATTTCTGGTAAGAATGGAAGACGTTACTGCAAGAGTTTTAGCTGTTGTAACAGACGAAATGAATGAGCAGGAAAGGACATCTAAAATTAAAAAGGTAATCGCTGAAATTAAAGCTGAAGCTACTAAAGATACGCACTACAATGCTGATGTAAAATCCATGCTTGATGGAAATGAGTATTATTTATTTGTTTACGAAACATATAGAGATGTACGTTTAGTAGGAGCACCTCCTTCATCTATCGGAAAATTTGGAGGCGATACCGATAATTGGATGTGGCCGCGTCATACAGGAGATTTTGCATTGTTGCGCATTTACACTGGTCCTGATGGAAAACCAGCCGATTACTCAAAAGATAATGTTCCATTAAAACCGCGCCATTTCTTGCCTGTATCATTAAAAGGAGTGCAGCAAAAAGATTTTGCCATGATTATGGGATACCCTGGAAGTACCGATAGATATTTAACTTCTTTTGGAGTTAAACAAGCAATAGAAAAAGACCAACCTGCGCGCGTAAAAATTCGTGAAGAGCGCTTACGTCTTATGAAGGAAGACATGGACAAAAGCGATGAAGTAAGAATAAAATATTCTTCAAAATATGCTCAGGTAAGTAATTACTGGAAATATTTTATGGGGCAAACAGCAGGTTTAAAAAGGCTTAAGGTATATGATAAGAAAAAACAATTGGAGGCCGATTTTATGGCTTGGGCCGCAAAAGATGAAGTAAGACAAAAGAAATATGGTTCTGTAATTTCAGATTTCGAAAAAGTATATGAAAATACCGGAAAGTATATTCTTTCGCAGGTTTATTTACAAGAAGCCGCATTTGGTTCAGAAATTATTTTGTTTGCGCTTAGAAATATGCAGCTAAATATGGCTCTTGCAGGTGGCGATAAAGAAGCTATTGCAAAAGCTGTAGAGAGCATGAAAGCAATGGCAGAAGATCATTTTAAAGATTATAACACTCCAACTGATCAAAAAATTACAGCAGCACTTTTAAAAATGTATTATGAAGATGTTCCGGCTGATCAGCACCCTGAAATCTTCAACACAATTAAAACAAAATACAAAGGCGACTTTAATAAATATGTAGCTGAAATGTTTGCCAAATCAGTATTTGCAACAAAAGAACGTTACATGAAGTTTTTGGAAAATCCTTCTACAAAAGTATTGGCAAAAGATCCTGCATTTATCTGTATGCAATCCATAATTACCAATGCGCAAATGAATATCTCTCCAAAGGCAGGAGCAACAAAAGATTTAGATGCAAAAGCTAGTCGCTTGTTTATTGCCGGTTTAAGAGAAATGCAACCTGAAAAAAAATTTTATCCCGATGCAAATTTTACCATGCGCTTAACCTATGGTAATGTATTAGATTATTATCCAAGAGATGCTGTATATTATAATTACTATACCACACTGGAAGGGATAATGGAAAAAGAAGATCCCAAAAATGAAGAGTTTATTGTTCCTGCCAAACTTAAAGATTTATATAATAAGAAAGATTATGGAATGTATGCAGATAAAGATGGAAAGCTGAGAGTTTGTTTTATTACCAATAATGATATCACCGGAGGAAATTCAGGTAGCCCGGTAATTGATGGAGACGGCAATTTAATTGGCTGTGCATTTGATGGCAACTGGGAAGCAATGAGTGGCGACATTGCTTTTGAGCCGGAATTGCAAAGAACCATTGTAGTTGATTCACGTTACATTTTATTTATTATTGACAAGTTTGCCGGAGCAGGTCATTTGCTGAAAGAGATGAAAATAGTTCAGTAAATTTTTAATACCAGTGAATTTTAATTTGTTATATTAAAATTTAATTATAAATTTGCAGACTTAAACCACTAACCATTAACTCAAAAATTAAACAAAATGAAAAAGTTTTTTGCATTTTTAGTGGCTGCTAGCATGATTTCTTTAGTTGCTTGTGGTCCATCTGAAGAAGAGAAAAAGAAAGCAGAAGAAGAAGCTCAAGCTGCTGTTGAGCAAATGTTCCAAGAACTTGAGCAATCTGCTGAAGAGTCTACAGAAGCTGCTGAAGCAACAGATTCTACTGCAACCGAAGCTCCTGCTACTAACTAAGATTTTTTAAAATCAATTAAAAAGCCCTTTTCAATAATTTGAAAGGGCTTTCTTATTTTAGCATAGTTAGTTTTAGTTAATTGCTTCAACAGATTTTATTTGAGGAACGGCCTTTTTTAAGGCTTCTTCAACTCCCGCTTTCAAAGTCATGTTGCTCATGGAGCAGTTTGAGCAAGCACCTAATAATTTAACTTTTACCACACCTTCATCTGTAATTTCAACAAACTCCATATCTCCTCCATCAGCTTCCAAAAAAGGGCGAAGTTGTGTCAAGGTTTCTTCAATAATTTTTGAAACGGCAGTTTTATTAATTGTTAATTGCTCCATTTTTCAAATATACAATTTTTTAAGTTTTTGCAAGATTTGTCTTTACAATGGTATTAATTACATTTCTGGCTAGTTCTCTAAAAGCTATTGCTTGTGGAGTTGTTTCTTGCATTACAACCGGCCTTCCTACATCGCCTGCTTCGCAAATGCTTTGTACTAAGGGAATCTGACCTAATAAAGGGACATTTAATTTTTCTGCTAATTTTTTTGCACCATCTTTTCCAAATATAAAGTATTTGTTTTCAGGTAGTTCGGCAGGAGTAAACCACGACATATTTTCAACAATTCCTAATATTGGAACATTTACAGAAGGAAGCATAAACATTGCTGCTCCTTTTTGGGCATCTGACAAAGCAACTTTTTGAGGAGTGCTTACAATTATGGCTCCTGTTAGTGGTACAAGTTGTATGAGTGATAGATGAATATCGCCTGTTCCGGGAGGTAAATCAATAATCATAAAATCCAGTTCGCCCCAATAGCTGTCAGTAAACATTTGATTAAGTGCTTTGGTTGCCATAGGTCCGCGCCAAACTATTGCTTGCGATAAATCTGCAAAAAAACCAATAGAAAGAAGTTTTACACCATGGCTTTCGATAGGTTTAATGTAAGTTTTACCGTTTACTTCAGTAAGATTTGGTTTTTCATTTTCTACATCAAACATGGTTGGGACAGATGGCCCATATATATCTGCATCAATTAATCCAACTTTAAAATCCATGTTGGCTAAAGCAACTGCCAAGTTAGAGGCTACTGTAGATTTTCCTACTCCGCCTTTTCCTGATGAAACTGCAACAATATATTTTACTCCTGGCAATACAGTTCTTAATTCGGATGCTCTTTTATTTTCAGGAGGTAATGCTTCAATATTTATATCTACTTTAAATCCTTTGCCTATGTTTCTTTCTATTGCATGTTCGCATGCCTCCTGCATGCGTTTTCTGCTGTGCATTGCAGGGTTATTTATGTAAAGGGTAAAAGAAATTTGCTTCCCATCAATTATTAAATCTTTTACTAAATCTAAGGCTATAATATCTTTTTTTAAATCGGGTTCAATAACGTACGATAGGGCGTCTTTTATTTTTTCAATACTTAATTCTTTACTCATAGTTCTAATTCTTTATTGGGATCCCAAAAGTATTTTTCGAAATGGATAATTTTATTGTCTTTAACTAAAACACCTTCTGATTCTAAAAGTTCTTGCATTTCAAAAGGAGTTTTAAAATGATGTTTACCAGTTAATAATCCTTTGCGGTTTACTACGCGGTGAGCAGGTACATATTCTTTTTGCGAATGTGAGGCATTCATAGCCCAGCCTACCATGCGTGAAGAGCGTGCTGCTCCAAGATATTTTGCAATAGCTCCATAAGAGGTAACTCTGCCTTTTGGAATAAGGCGTACAACTTGATACACCATTTCAAAAAAATCCTTATCGTGGCTCATTTAGTATTCCGTATTTCTCAAGTTTGTGAGAAAGTTTTTCTTCCGGTAAATCTTTTTCGTTTAGTCCAAATCGTATGTAGTGAATGTTGTGGCCTTTGCCGCTAAACAATTCTTCATAATAGGTTTTAAATACACGTGCTTCTTTAATGTGAATGTTTTCTGTTTCTTGTAATTCATACAAATTATCGGTATAAAAATAAAGAGGTAATTCGTAATGTTTAATTACCTCTAATGTGTATTTGAACAAACCGGCATTATCGGTTTTTAAATGAATAATTCCATTATTTTTCAATACATTTTTATAACGATTTAAAAATCGGGAGGAGGTAAGACGTTTAAATTCTTTAGCAGTAGAAGGTTGTGGATCGGGAAAGGTAATCCAGATTTCACTCACCTCATTTTTATCAAAAATGCTTTCAATAAAATCAATACGGGTTCTTACAAAAGCAATATTTTGAATGTTGTTTTTTAATGCATAGTTTGCTCCATGCCAAAGGCGTGCTCCTTTTATATCCATACCGATAAAATTTTTTTCTGGATAAAGCTGTGCTAATCCAACTGTGTATTCGCCTCTTCCGCAACCAAGTTCCAACACTATCGGAAAATTATTTTTAAAATATGATTCGTGCCATTTCCCTTTTAATTCAAAAGCGTTTTTGCTAACCGTTTCATAAGGCGGTTCAAAAACATTTTCGAAAGTTTTGTTTTCGGCAAATCGTTGTAATTTGTTTTTTCCCACGTTTATTATTGATTATCAAAAGTAATAGGACGGATTATTATTTCTTCTGCTACTGTATTTGGTGAACATTCTATGGCAAATAAAACTGCCTTTGCTACATCTGCTGCTTGAATTAATTCGTTTTTATTTATCGTAATTCCTTCCCATGAAGGGGTATAAACAGAGCTCGGCAAAATAGCTGTTACTTTAATTTTTTTATCTCGCAATTCTTCTCTTAAAGCATTATTAAAACCATACAGGGCGTGTTTTGAAATAGTGTATGATGCTGCTTCTTTTCTTACATTTTTACTCAATATGGAACAGATATTAATAATGCAGTCACCTGCTTTGAGTTGAGGAATAATTAACCTGCTTAAATAATAAGCACTTTTTAAATTAATATTCAACATTTCGTCTAATAAAGAAATTGATGTTGTAACATTATCTTCTTTATAGTTTCCTACGTTATTTACTAAAACATCTATTTTTTGATGTTCAGCTAATACCGATTTAACAAAAGATTCGATTTGTAAATTATTTGAAAAATCAACGGAATGAACAGAGATTTTTAAATGAGGATATTGGCGGGTAATTTCATTTTTTAATTCACTCAAATCATTGAGCGATCTTGCTGCTAAGGCTAAGTTAAATCCTTTGGCAGCACAAGCTACTGCGATAGCCTTGCCAATACCTTTTGATGCTCCTGAAATTAATACTGTCATAACACAATAAAGTGC
>CALKJP010000006.1 GCA_937995645.1 uncultured Bacteroidia bacterium | reverse complement strand
TTTGCTCCTGCATCAAAGCCCTCCACCTTGTCGTCAGTTGTACCAAGAGCTGTGAGCATAATAATTGGTGTGTCGGGTTTGTTCTGCCGAATAAATTTGCATAATTCAAGCCCGTCCATTTTCGGTAAAATAATGTCGGTAATAATCAGGTCGTAGTCATTTTGTTGTGCCAATTTTTTACCTGAAAGTCCGTCATACGCCAAAGTTGGAGTATAACCTTGTTCTTGCAAGGCTCTTTGTATGAGTTCAGATACTCTTAAATCGTCTTCTATTATTAATATTTTCATCCTTGCAAAGTTACAAATTAGTCACTTTATATTTTTTTTTCATCGGTTTTTGTGATTGCTTCACAGTTCATTTTTTTATTCTTGTTATGATGCTTACAAAACTAATCTCGATATTTTTTATTTCAAGGGAGTTCGTGAATCGCTTCGCATTTGCGTTGGGAATCCTATAAATCGGCTTGAGTATTGGCAAAGTTAAGGCGGTTTGTGTCAAAGAACAGCGAAATTGTCTATCGAGTTAAGGTCGCTTGTTGATGGTTGTGTCGGTTGTCCTAGGCTTGCCGGTAACGTTTTTGGGCTTAGCGAAGGTAGCGATTTTACGTACCAACTTTTATGCGAAGCATCAAAGTTCAAACTTACGAAAAACTGTCCTACGAAGAACTTCACCCGCCAATATCTTGTAGGTACTGTTACCGCCAGTGGTTCTGTCCTTCGTGTATGTGTCCACGGTGCTTTCAGCGATTTTTACTGTCCGTTTAACTGTCCCGAAAAACGATTTTTTGTCAGTCGGTTGTTAGTGGTCGGGAAAGATTTAATTTTTGCGAAGCGAAGGAATTTCTTTTTATTTTTTGCAGTCTGTTCATTTCCTGGGTGGGTTAGCTTTTTGGCATATTTTTTTGTTTTAGGATTGGCTTTAGCTCTTTGCCGCCCGCAGAAACGAGGACGGCAATGTGCTAAAAGTGTGTCGGCACAAAAAGTATGACAAAAAGAAGTGCGGGGATTAGAATTCGGGAACTTTTTTCTATTCGTCAACTAAATCCGTATCTTAAAACGGAAAGGTTACAATTTCTGATATTCCCACTTCGGATTTCCTTTGTTACCTAATTGATCGTAAAAGTCAATAAAATGTAATTTGTAATAATATCCTTTGCTGTCTTTAATAACATAAGTCATATGTGGATGAGTTATAAATACTCCACCTGTGAATGTTTTCCAATTGTATCCAATCGTGTTAATATTTGCAGAAAGAATATAATTTTGTGCATCAGAAAATTGAATAGAAGCGAATGGTATAAGCGAATCCATTATTGCTGTTGTATTATAGCGATTTAACAAACACCCTGTTACAAGATATGGGGTAGGTTGAGGGTCATAAAAAATATGAGTATATTGGGTAAATACTAAATCCCAGGTTGCCTTAGGAGGTTCAATTATTAATGTGTTTGACGTGGTGAAAGATAAAAAAGTAAAATTATACTTATCGTCTTTATTAATTTCTAATGTTACATCTCCCGTTCCATTAAGTTGAGCGAAGCGAACCAGAAATTTTGTGGCATCAACCGACAAAAATTGAATTTTTCTAAAACCTTGATGAACTCCTAACTCATTGTAGCCTCTATCAATTATGTAAACAAAGTTTGAATTTCTCCAATCTCCAATTGCTGTTGAATCGAGATTTCCGGTTGGAGCGTCCCATTTTTTATTAACGGCAAAACCGATAGTGTCAGTTACTGTGCTAAAATTTACAATATTGGTATTATATGCAAACATCACTTTAGAGGAATTAAGTACAACATGAAAGCCATTTGCATTTGTTTCAAAAGCTAAATCCCAAGCTGTTTTTAAATTTTGACCCACAACAGTATTCGTATTCAAGTCATAGTAAATTTGCCATTTGTAAGAGACATCCATATTTACGCTTGCTGTTATTACATCACCTGCTTCGTGCTTAGGAACAGGAAGTTCTTCTTTTTTACAAGAAAAGAATACCATAGCTAATATAAAATGTATGTAGATTAATTTTTTCATTTCAATTTTTAGAACTTATGTTTATATCCAACTTTATAAAATAAGTGCGCCCCATACCAACGGCAATACTGTTTCCTGCTGATGAATGTGCAGCTCCTGAAACCATCCCCGTAATGTTTTTTACATCAAATATATTTTTAGCTCCAATTGAAAGATTCAAAGCTTTTTTCAAAAATAATTTTGAGATTGATAAATCTGCTGTATGAAAATCTTGAATCGTTGTTCTGTATATTTCTTCATTGCTATTAACGCCAAAAGCAGGCATTACTCCGGTATATTTATAAAATAATGCAAAGGTTATTTTCTGTTTATGCCATTCGTAAAACAAATTACATCTTGCTTCGGGTGTATATGAAAATTTATCTATTGTAAATTCTTCTGAGAGTTTGTTGTATCTACCAATATATGCAGCCCCTAATGACACTTTAAAATGCTCAATTGCAAAATCGTTGTTCAGTTGAAAACCCAGTGTTTGAAACCTGTCAATATTAAAATAACTAAACTCCGTATTTGACGATTGTGCAAGCGAAATTATATTTTCAATATAATTGTAAAACATAGAGAATTCAACTTTCAATGATTTGTTATTTTTTGTGGTAGTGAAGCTGTTGGATAAATTAAAATTATGCGATTGTTCTGCTTTCAAATTTTCATTTCCTGTGATATTATGATTAATGTCAACAAAATAAAGATACAGTTCTTTGAGTGAAGGGGAGCGAAATCCTCTGGCATAAGAAAAACGAATTATTGCAAGAGAATTTTTTTTGTCATTTTCTAAAAATGTGTATTTCAGATTAAGTGAAGGGACTAATGGGGCGTTGTATGCTGTGTTGTAAATTACTCTTAATCCGGGACGAATAATTAGTTTTGGAGCAGGCTTGTATTCTGCGCTGCTAAAAATGGCATAATCACCAATTTGCTGCATTTGGTTTTTAATTCTTAATCCCAATGCTGTTTCGTGGTTAATGTCATAGCCTAATTCATAATTTAATTTTGAATTAGCTTTGGTTTTACTTATACTTCCTCTTGCTACAATGTTATTAAATACACTTGTGTCTTGGTCGCTGGGATTTACAGTTAATATTTCATTGAGCGTTGTGAGGTCTTTAAAGTAAGTGTTTTTTATTCGTTTGAAATGCGTGTGAGCAACTAATAGATTGACATAATAGTTTTTACTTATTTGTCCTGTGAGAATTAAAGAATTGTTTATTCTATTCGTATTGTAATAGTCGTCATATGCTGTTTCATAATAGGGCAAACGGGGAAGTCCTTTATTTATTACTTGTTCGTAAAAGTAATCTCCTGTATAACCTAATTTCAGGTTTTTAAAGCGATGTATATAATTCAGTGTGCCAAAATATTGTTCTTTGGGCTTCCAATTTTTAAATCTCAAACTGTCTGCAACTCTCATTTTTTCGAAATGAAACGGAAGGTCATCTGTCCGCCAACCGTCAAAGTAATTTCTGCCTCCTGAAATGCTGAAAAAATTATTACCCTTATTTAATCCGATTCTTCCTGTAGTGTTGTACTGACCATTGCTTTCGTAATAATTATTAGAAGAAACTGAAATTGTTTCATTCTGTGTTTTTTTTGTAATTATGTTTATTGTTCCACCAAGTGCATCAGTGCCGTAATTTACAGAAAGAGGACCTTCAATTATTTCTATCCGCTCTACATTATTCATATTAATTTGGGAAATATCAATATTGCCATTTAATCTTCCCGTAACTGGAACTCCATCTATTAATATTTTTATATTTTGACCTGATATCCCTTGTAAACTTATACTACTACCTAGTACGTTATCTTGCGAAATTCTAATATTTAGTTCATTCGTTAAAACATCACGCAAATTAACTGCTCCCATTGCTTCTATTTTTTTGCTGTCTATTATTTTTATTTTGTGTACCGCTTTCTCAGGACTGTTAGGGGCGTATTGGGCAGTAACGACAACTTCATTCATAGTTGTTATTAATGGTCTCAGGTAATATGTTTTGTTTTCTATTGAATAAATAGTATCAGATAATTTTTCGTAACCAATAGAAGATATAGTAATGATGTATTTTGAGTTCTCAATTCCATTCAGACTAACATTACCGGAAGTATCAGTTAAAAGTAACTTTTCTTTGCTTGTTTCAATATTCTTAAGCTGGACGTGAGCAAATAGAATTGGCTTGCTATCGTCTATGGACAATACCTTTATTGTTTGGCAGAAGATATTATTTGACCAATTACTAAGAACAAGAATTAGTATGATAACATAATTATTCATTCGGATAATTGCTGCTCCCGTTTATAATAGTTCCAAGACGCTATGTTGAGAACAACACTAATAATAAGAATCAATGACAAAAGTGGAACCTGAGCATAAAAATCAATCACAGGTTTTTTAAATTCTCCTATAACGTGAAAAATATGCGAAACCGTGTATGGAACACTTATTAGAAACATTGTGAGCCGAAACCACTTTTGTTTGAAATACAAAAGCAACAGAATATAAATCATCGGCAAATGATAATAAACAGTTTTTAATAATTGTGCCATCGCAGGAATTTTTCCTTCTGCACCCGGACGGACAACATTAATCCCATAAAATATTTTGCTTACGTGATAATTAAAATGGAGTATCATCCCTATTAAACATAGTGTCCAAAGCACTATAATTTGAATTTGATTACTGCTGATTTTCACACTATTTGGTATTATTAATATGTTTATCTATGATTTGTTTTATACCAGCCACAACCTCTGTTGTGTTGTAATTATTTATGTTTTTGTATTTATCACCTAACTCAAATAGTTCCATAAACAGTAGTTTATCTTCTATTTTAATCTGTAGTTTAAGAATATCATTTTTTGCGTAAACCTCACTCCAAACTTTACGAACATCTGCCCAGTATTTTTGGTTGGCATTCCACCAGTCAATAGCGGGTTGGCAGTTGTAACTTCCCGAAGAAAATTTCTCAATTCCTTTTTCCCAGCAAATAAGTTTATCTACGCCATTTTCACGAAGTATTTTCTCATTGTCCTGCTCATATATCCATCCGTCTTTTAAAATTTCGTAATGACTGTGTCTTTTCAATACATTGTAATCGCTGCGAGTAGTAAATTCCCTTCTCGGAAGTGGTGCATCACATACAGATTGCCAAAAGTGCCGTCCATCAACGTGATTCCAAGTCCCATAACTTTCGTAACGTGGGCTGTCATCTACCTGAAACACTTTTTGTGTCCAAGTGCCTTTGGCTTGGTCAGAAGTAATCTTGGTTTTTCTCCATTCACTGTCTTTATAAAAAGAAAGCAATTCAGTATTTTCATACAACCAATCTTGACGCCAATGTTTTACTATCATCGTATCGTTAGCTATTAAAAGATGTTGTAGTGAGATTTTCTTTTCGGTTTCTTCAATTACAAACACATACTCTATGCCCCAAGAATGGTGAGAATGGTGATGTTTATAAGCTGTATCAGGAGAGAATGTTTCGGCAAAATCAAACGTTACTTTATAGCATCCTGCCATTGATTTAATGGCTTCTTTGTCCTGTTGAAATTTTTTTGTTCCCTCAGAAATTGGAGACGTTTTTTGTTGTGCAACTGTTGTAAATGTTAACAACAATACTGTGAAAATTAAAACTATCTGTTTCATAATATTCCTGATTTAAAAGTTATTGTGTTTTTACCTGATGATAAGTTTTTGTTGTATTCTTTGTCCATCTATTTCAAGAGAAACTATGTACAATCCTGCCCGTAATGATGATGTTTGAATTGTATGCGTGTAAAATCCGCTGTGGCTGTTTAATCTTTCGGATGAAAGAACTTTCCCGGACAAGTCATAAATGCTTAATTGAGCATTGTTGTAGTTGTCTTCAAAATTATAGATAAGGTTTACAACACCGTTATCTGATGCAGGGTTTGGATAAAGTGAAATTGAAGCAGATTGGTTACCCTGTATATCAGTCAGCCCTACTGAGCTCAGTTTCTCTTTAGAAAAAATGTAATTTCCATTTCCGCTACCTCCAAAACCGGTAAATACAAGTTTCCAAATATCACCGGGTTTGCTTTTAACAAAATAAACCAAGGAGTCTTGAATAATCCAACTACCGGAAAAAGTTTTCCAATCATATCCGATTTCACTAATATCAGTTACAAAAGAGTGTGCCGACCAGTTTGTGTATGTATTCGTATTAACATTGTTTACCTGAGCAACTTCTACTCCCTTATTAGCAAGAACACCTGCAACAGTATATGGCGAAGGAATAAACGCAGTATATTGGGTAAAAAGTAAGTCCCAATTTGCTGATGCCACCGGTTCACGGTCAATAGCTGTATTTGTTTGTAAAGAAAAGTAACCAAAATTTTTACCTGTATATGATGACTTAGCTAAAAAGTGTGTTTGAAGATTGGAGCCATTTAAATCGGCATATACAAAGTTATAACCACCGCCCGAAAGGTTCTTAATCCATAGTTTTTTATAACTACCATTTGAAAGTTTTATGACGAAAAGGGAATCACCTGTTACTATATGCGTGATAAAATTGTATATGCCCCAACCTACATCATTTGGATTAGAAATTACTTTACCTTTATCAAAAGCTCCAATAGCCCAAGTAGTATCACTATTATACTGTGGTATCCAAGAATTTATTCCTGTGGTATCAATGGCATTCCAAGCCGTGGTGTCTCCGTGTGGATATGTCCAAAGCATTGTGCCTATTACAGAATTAATGTGTATGGAAGTTCCAAATCCACCAACATCAAAGGCAATATCCCAATTATTTTTTGGCGCAGTCCCCTGTTCATCATTTTGTAAACTGTACCAAGTTTGGTTAGCATAGCCCGCACCAAGAGATACTGTATCTGTTATAATTTGTGCGTTTGCATTAATTAATGCCATGACGCATACCGCAGTAAGTATTGTTTTTTTCATTTTTTGAGATTTTTTCATTAAATTAAGTTTTGCAAAAGTCAGCAGGTTCTCGAAACCTGCTATTCTTCAAAAAGGAAAAGTTTTAACTGAAAGCGTAAAATTTAAAATTGCTGTTAAGCAGTTATGATTTTTGAAATTCGCTTGGGAAAATACCTGTGTGTTTTTTGAATGCAGAACTAAAATTGCTGATACTTGAAAATCCTAATTGTTCAGAAACTTGAGAAACGGTTTGATGGCTGGTTTTTAGTAAAAGTTTGGCTTTTAACATTCGTTGTTCTTGCACAAAATCGTAAATAGTGGTACCAAATATTTCTTTAAATCCTTTTTTTAAATAACATTGATTGATACCCACCTCCAACGAAAGTTCGTGAATAGTTGGCGGGTTATTGAGGCGAGATAAAATAATTTTTTTTGCTTTAAATATTTTGTCTTTCTCCAAAGGTTTGTTTAAAAATTTACACAATGCACACTCGTTTTGAGGTTTGGAATGGTATTTTTGAAAACAAAGTAAAAGCTCAAGGGCTTTGCTTTCTAAAAACATTTGTCGGTAAGCACCTTGCATTTTGCAATTAATTATTTCGTGTAAAATTAGTTGCTTGCTACAGCAAATATCTTGTTCTTCAAAGTCTGGAAATTGATGGTAATAGTTTTCGGGATGTTGCGAAAAGTAATTGTCAAGGTAAAAAAAAGGGAAATGAAACTTTACTTCATAAGGTGTAGGCTTGTCGGTAAATGCAAGTGAACAATCAAGTCCTGAATAAAAAATGGTTAGTGAAATGTTGTTACCGCTGTCCTTGCGGATTATAGCCTTATTGCTTTGCAACTTATCAAGAGTTGTCAAGGAAAAAGTCAGTCCGTTATTGATATTCATCACGCAGCGAAATTGCTATTTAGAATAATTCTAAACAATACCCTAAACGTGGTATTTTGAAATTGTCGGAAGCTTTTGGTGATGGGAAGGCAAATTTTTTTGGCACGTGTTTTTGTTTTGCCGATGGGGTTTAGGTCTTTTGCAGGTGGTGTGAAGCAAAATTTTTTAATGCATATTTTTTCCTGCTCATTAAAAAATTTAACCTGCAAATGTGCTAAACGAAGCGTGGGACAAAAACCTTGACAAAATATTGCGGGTCGGCTTGTTACTTTTTCCTTTTTTAAAGTTCGGTGGTGCAAAAAATAAATCTTTCATAGTCGGACTGTGTGTAGCTCGTTTTTAAGTCTGCCCGAAATGTTTTAGCTGTTCTGTCCAGTTAATATTTTTTTGTTTATTGTCAAGGTTACACGACCGTTTTTACCATTGGCGGTAACGTCAGCCTCCCGCCAAAGTGGGACAAGCTGTGAAAAAACTCATCGTTATCAACACAAGCTGTTTGTTATTGGTAGGATAAAAATACAAAATAAAAATGAGTTGCGATTATCTTTATTATAAAATTAAAACAAGGAATGGCTTTATATAGAAAAAACGAACCCAAAACAAGCGCTTACACGAACATTATTTTTTAAAACAAAAACAGCCGCTAACATGCGTTTGGCAAAAAAGCGGGTTAATTGGTTAATTGAAGCTTTGTGCTTCGTATCAACATTTGTGGTATAAATCCGCCACCTTCGCCAAGCCAAAAACCGTCAGCCTGTGAAAAAACTTTGTTGTAAAATGAATTTTCAAAAAACAGCATTGTAAAATTGGTTGGGACTTTATTATTTCGCTTTTAACGATAGCAATTTTTTAGGCGGCTGTTTTTGTTTTAAAAAATAATGTTCGTGTAAGCGCTTGTTTTGGGTTCGTTTTTTCTATATAAAGCC
>CALKJP010000005.1 GCA_937995645.1 uncultured Bacteroidia bacterium | reverse complement strand
ATCAATTAACCAATAACCAATAACCAATAACCAATAATCAATAACCAATAACCATTTTAGCATTATAATGAAAAAAATCATTACAATACTAATAGTTCTGATAAGTTTAAGTGCCTGTTTTCAATCGCCTTATGAAGGCTTTTCGTATGGAGGAGATTTTTATTACAAACGAATTACATTTGGCGATGGAGAACGTTATCCACACAAAAACGAATATATTGTTTCGTATTTTCAATTCAAAGATAAAAATGGTAATTTGATAGAAAACAATAAACTTCGCATACCTCAAGGTTCATTTATGAATAATTTCGATAAACTAAGAAACGAAACCCTGCAGGATGCTTTAAAATTAATGAGTGGTGGCGATAGTGTTCATTTTATATTTTCCGCTAAAGATATATTACGCCCCAATATTTCAGGTATTGATACCATATATGCCGAAGTTAAAATGTTTGCCGTTTATTCAGATGAAGAATATAAAAAAGTATTAGCTGATTTTGAAAAATGGAATCAAACAGAAGATAAATACGAAAAAAAGCTACTTAAAAAATATCTGTTTAAAAATAAAATTAAAACCGAACCGGATGAAGAAGGTTTGTATTTTATACTTTTAAAAGATGGGAAAGGCAAAAATCCAGAAGTTGGAAATGTAGCCTATATACACTACAAAGGTTATTTTTTAGACGGAACCGAATTTGACAATACCTATACAAGAGAACCCCTTGAATACCGAATTGGAGAAAAAGATCAGGTTATTAAAGGTTTTGAGCTGGCAATACCAAAAATGAATAAAGGAGCTAAAGCAAAACTCATAATTCCTTCTTATCTTGCGTTCGGAAAAAATGGCTCATCATCAGGTATTGTACCTCCAAATACAACCCTGATATATGAAGTTGAACTAGTAAAAATTCTATAATTTAAAAAAATGAACAAATTAAAATTATGGGCAATTACCGCCCTTGTAGCCGGAGTAGCGGCATGTAACAAAAGTCCTTATAAAGGATATGAAAAAACAGAAACAGGTTTACTGTACAAATTTTATTTGCAAAACAGCGATGCAAAAAAACCGAATATCGGAGATTTTGCTCACATGGAAATCAGCTATTTTACCGATCAAGACTCTATGTTATTTTCTTCTCAAAAATACGGGTCAAAATTTGTAATAAAAGTTGAAGAGCCTGCATATAAAGGCGATATTATGGAAGGAATAGCTATGATGGGAGTAGGCGATTCCGCTTCATTTTTAATTACTGCCGATTCATTTTTTGTACACAATGTTGGCGGCATGCTTCCAAATGATATTACTCCGGGTTCAAAAATTCGTTTTGAAATAAAAATGGAACGCATACAAACATTAGAAGAAATGGAAAAAGAAAAAAAAGAAAGTGCCCGCATTCAATCAGAAAAAGAAAAACAAGCAATTGATGCCTATTTAAGCGAAAATAAAATTACAGCTCAACCACTTGAAAGCGGCTTAATAATTATAGAAAAAATAAAAGGTAACGGTAAAAAACCTCAAAACGGTCAAAAAGTAAAAGTAAATTACACCGGTAAATTACTTGATGGAAAAGTATTTGATACCAGCATTGAAGCAGATGCTAAAGCAGCCGGAATTTACAATCCGCAACGCCCCTATCAACCTTTTGAATTTACTTTAGGTGCAGGTCAGGTAATACGTGGATGGGACGAAGGTATTGCTCAGCTTAGTGTTGGTTCTAAAGCTACTTTAATTATTCCTTCTTCAATTGGATACGGACCACAGGATATGGGAATTATTCCTCCTTACGCTACACTGGTTTTTGAAGTAGAATTAGTAGAAATAAACTAATAAGGTACATTATGCGCAAGAACACCGTTTTAATGGCATTTACATTTGCATTTTTACTAAGTGCACCTGCCTTCGCTCAAAAAAAGGAGAAAACGAAAAAAGAAAAAGAACCCAAAAAATTTTCAGTTTTGAATAAAGAATTTACAACAGAATCAGGCCTTAAGTATAAAATTATACACGAAGGTAATGGACAACGTGCTAAAGCTGGCGATATGGTTAGCGTTCATTATACAGGAAAATTAACCAACGATACAATTTTTGACAGTTCATACAACCGCAATCAACCAATTAAATTTAAGTTGGGAGCAGGACAAGTTATTAAAGGATGGGACGAAGGGATTGCTTTGCTCAACGTAGGTGATAAAGCCATCTTTACCATTCCACCCGATTTAGCTTATGGTTCAAGAGCTATGGGACCAATTCCGGCAAATTCAACTTTAATCTTCGAAGTAGAATTATTACAAATTATTGAGCGCCCCAAACCTTTTGATGTAAAAGGAAAAGACACCGTATCAACCGCCAGCGGACTAAAATACATTAAACTTAACAATACTGATGGTGCATCCCCTAAAGCTGGCGACCGTGTATTTGTGCACTACACCGGATTTTTTGAAGATGGAAAAATATTTGATTCATCTGTAGAGCGCGGTCAGGTATTTAATTTTATTTTAGGACAAGGACAAGTAATTGCCGGATGGGACGAAGGGATTGCATTATTAAAAAAAGGAGAGAAAGCACGTTTAATAGTACCCTATAACTTGGCTTATGGCGAAAATGGGTATCCTCCTCACATACCGGCAAAAGCTACTTTAATATTTGATGTAGAATTAATGGATATTAATTCCGGTTCAGGTGAACATCACCCTGGCGATGGACATAATCATTAATAAAATATGTATAGCAGCGAAGCATTTAAAAAATTATCGCTCGAAAAAAAATACCACGAACTAGAAAAAAGCGGAAACTTTGTGGCCTCCAGATTTCATGGGGGCCATACTGTTTCTTTGTTTACCTATAATGGCTTTTTTGTAGAAATGTGGAAACGCACCGCTCTTAATTACCTCGATTGGATTGAAGTTGTTAATAATGATGCTTCACTAAGAGCCTATCTCGATTCAATTAATATAAATATAGATGATTTACTATCCGATTAGTAATATCAATTCACTTTTATTTTAGCAGCTATTTCTTTGGCTTTTTCAACCAATGTTACAACATTGGTTTCAGGTTTATCCCATGTAAGTGCTACTCCCATTCTTCTGTATCTTCGCGTACTTGGCTTTCCAAAAATGCGCACATCCGCTTTTGAAATCTTACACGCTTCTTCTACTCCACTATATTCAGGCCATTTATTATTTTCGGCAGTTGCCAAAATAACAGCGCTGGCAGCAGCACGCTCTAAGGTAATTTCAGGAATGGGTAATCCTAATACAGCACGAGCATGTAATTCAAATTCGGAAAAATTTTGACTTCCTGCTAAGGTAACCATACCGGTATCATGCGGGCGAGGCGATAATTCAGAAAAATAAACGCCATCCTTTTCAGAAATAAAAAATTCAACACCCCATATTCCGGATCCTGTTAAGGCTTTGGTAACTTTTGCAGCCATTTGTCGGGCTGTTTCCAAGTGCTCATTTTTCATTGGTACCGGCTGCCAGCTTTCCTGATAATCGCCTCGCTCTTGACGGTGTCCTATCGGAGGACAAAACAATGTTTCACCATTATTTTGGGTAACAGTTAATAGTGTAATTTCATAATCAAATTTTATAAAACTTTCAGCTATTACCTCCACAATATCGCCTCTGGAGCCTTCTACGGCATATTTCCAAGCAGCAGCTACTTCATCTTTTTTTCTTATTACCGACTGTCCTTTGCCTGATGATGACATTAATGGCTTTACAACACATGGCAATCCTATTTTTTCAACAGCATCAGCTAATTCTTCCATACTTTTAGCATAGGCATAGGGTGCAGTTTTTATACCTAATTCTTTAGCAGCCAAATCGCGGATGGCTTTTCTGTTCATGGTAAAATTGGCTGCTTTTGCGCTAGGAACTACCTGAATGCCTTTTTTCTCGTATTCATAAAATCGTTCGGTACGTATGGCTTCAATTTCGGGAACAATAATATCGGGTTTATGCTTTTCTACAATACTATCGAGTTGCGATGCAGCAAGCATATTAATTACTTCTCTTTTATCAGCTACTTGCATAGCCGGTGCATTATCATAACTATCAACTGCAATTACATATTGTCCTAATCGCTTTACGGCAATTACAAATTCTTTGCCTAGCTCTCCCGAGCCTAACAACATTATCTTTTTCATTTAATTAAAATATTTCTTATTTCTTTTGTATCTACTTACCGCCACAAGTCTTACAGTAATCTTCTTTTATAAACGGATTATCCAGTATCTGGAAACTTAAGTTGGGTGCACCAAATAATTTACAGTAACGATCTTTATCTTTTTTGGCAGCTGTTTTCATGGCTTTTACAAAAGAGTCGCTCATAATTTTGTCTTTAAAATTGGTACATAACCCTACATAAGTAAACACGAAATTTTTACTTACTTTTTTATTTTCGATAAAAGGCTCCATTAAACTTAATGCGAACTTCGGATCTTTATGTTGCATAAAAACCAATGCAAGTTTGTAGGCATTTTGCCAGGTAGCTTCTTCAAGATTAAAGAAACTTTTAATTTTATTGGTTGCAGCTTCTACAATCGCATCACCGGCTTCGGTGGTATCGAAGGTATCTATTACTTTAAACTGAAATTCGAGATTTAAACCATCAACTGTTTTCTTAGGAATTTCAGCGCCATATAAACCATCAATAACTTTTTGCCATTTCGCAATATCGCTGGTGGATGTTAATTCGCCATTCTGAATAAAACAATATACCTGATTAAATTTTAGAATTTTATTATCAGCACTTTGCTTTAATAAATCGTCAATTTTTACGCAGTTTAGCGAATCTACTTCTTTACTTCCATATTCCTCAGCCCAAATTTTATTATTGTTATGTTTTACATAATCAGCAGTATTGGGATAATCAACCGATGTTATAACACTGGTTGGATATTCTCCTTTTTCAATTTTCTGAATAGCAAATTTCTGAACTGCCAGTGCTTTATCGGCATTGCCTTTATCTACGGCTTTTTTTTGTGTATTTACAATAAATTTTTGTTCGTTTACTTTTGTACTTAAATCAAATTTGGCATCAATCTCAACTTCACCAAATCTATGTTTTTGTAAAATGGGTTCAAGTTCTTTTAACCAACCTTTTGCTTTAATTTCTTTCAATGCTTGTTCTTTTGATTCCATGGTAGAAAGCACTTCAAAGTTGGTTCCTTTTACATCATTTTTAAACATTTCCCAGGTATCGCTGGTAATAATTTCTTTAGGTATTTTTTTATTTTGCATTTGCTCAAGTGCTTTTACAATACTTTCTGCACGTTTTTTCTGTAAGGCTGCATTTTGCTCTTCACTTCCTTCTATAGAGGTGTAAGCATAAATCTTAACATTATTAATTATAAAGTTTGGCTCATTTAATGATTTTATAATGGGTTCAATATCTTTTATGTTATATTCAGCTTTTCCTCTTGTAAATGGTACTCTGAAAGAAACAACCTGTTTTTCGGCTTTCATATCAAAAGCAGCAATAGAAGTATCGGGTAAAATTCCTATAGGTGTGCTCGACTGTGCTTTTCCATCACCATAATATCGAGGTGTAATATTTCTGCATACCTGATTATTCTGAATGATTATTAAATTTAATTCATACTCCTCTCCTATTCCTTTTGGTAATTTGCCAAGCATTACATTTAATTTCTTAGATTTTTTATCTTCTTTCAATAAAGTGTTTTTG
>CALKJP010000004.1 GCA_937995645.1 uncultured Bacteroidia bacterium | reverse complement strand
CCATTAAAAAGAACTTCTCCTTCGGTTACTTCATAATTTTCTCTTCCTGCTAATACCGAAGCTAAAGTACTTTTACCCGAACCATTAGGCCCCATAATAGCATGTACTTCACCGGCTTTTACTTCAAGGTTTAATCCTTTTAAAATTTCTTTACCGTTTATGCTAGCGTGTAAATTTTTTATCGAAATCATTTTTTATGGTGTTAAAATTGTAATATATATGTTAACCTACTGAGCCTTCGAGTGAAATAGCCAATAGTTTTTGAGCCTCAACTGCAAATTCCATGGGTAATTGGTTAAGTACTTCTTTGCAATAGCCATTTACAATTAAGCTAACAGCTTTTTCGGTATCTATGCCTCGTTGGTTGCAATAAAATATTTGATCTTCACCAATTTTAGATGTAGTAGCTTCATGTTCAACTTTAGCAGATTTATTTCCAATTTCTATGTAAGGGAATGTGTGTGCACCGCATTTATCGCCCATTAACAAAGAGTCGCATTGAGAGAAATTTCTGGCATTTTCTGCTGATTTATTTATCTTAACCAAGCCTCTGTAAGAGTTGTTACTCATTCCAGCAGAAATTCCTTTTGAAACGATGGTACTCTTAGTGTTTTTGCCTATATGAACCATTTTAGTTCCTGTATCAGCCTGTTGCATATTGTTGGTTACTGCTACTGAATAAAATTCGCCAACACTATTATCTCCTTTAAGTACACAGCTTGGATATTTCCATGTAATGGCAGAACCGGTTTCAACTTGTGTCCACGAAAGTTTGGAATTATCACCTAAGCAAATACCTCTTTTGGTAACAAAGTTGTAAATACCACCATGCCCGTCTTTATCTCCAGGGTACCAGTTTTGCACGGTTGAATATTTTACTTCCGCATTTTTCATTACCACAATTTCAACAACGGCAGCGTGTAACTGATTTTCATCGCGCATTGGGGCGGTGCACCCTTCCAGATAGCTTACATAGCTTTCTTCATCAGCTATAATTAAAGTTCTTTCAAATTGACCCGTTTTTGCTTCGTTTATTCTAAAATAGGTTGATAGCTCCATTGGACATCTTACTCCTTTTGGAATATAACAAAAAGAACCATCGGTAAATACGGCAGAATTTAATGCAGCATAAAAATTATCGGTATAAGGCACTACTGAGCCCATGTATTTTTTTACTAGTTCAGGATGATTTTTTACAGCTTCGCCAAATGAGCAAAAAATAATGCCTTTCTCTGCTAATGTTTCTTTAAAGGTAGTTGCAACCGATGTGCTATCCATAACAATATCCATAGCTACACCTGCAATGCGCTTTTGTTCTTCTAATGAAATTCCTAATTTATCAAAGGTCTTTTTTAATTCTGGATCTATTTCATCTAAACTGTTTAGAGTTGGTTTAATCTTGGGAGAAGCATAATAATAGGCATCTTGAAAATCAATTGTTGGATATTTTAAATGCGGCCAGTGTTTGGGTTCTTTCATAGTTAGCCAGTGGCGAAAAGCTTTTAATCGCCATTCAAGCATCCATTCCGGCTCTTCTTTTTTAGCAGAGATAAATCGAATAATATCTTCGTTTAATCCTTTTGGAGCTTTATCTGCTTCAATATTTGTAACAAATCCGTATTTGTATTCGCTGGATACGTGTTCTTCTAATATTTCGTTTTGTTCAGCCATGTTATTAAGTAGGTTAGATGGTTATACCGCAAAGCTTTCGCCACAACCACATGTTCTTGAGGCATTTGGATTATTAAAAACAAATCCTTTTCCATTTAGACCTCCGGAATATTCTAAGGTTGTGCCTGCTAAATACAAAACGCTTTTTTTATCAACCACAATTTTTATTCCCTTATCTTCAAATACTTTGTCGTCCGGTTTTAATTCGGTGTCAAAAGTTAATTTGTATGAAAGACCGGAACATCCACCACTTTCAACGCCAACACGTATAAATGCGTTACTTCCTAAACCTTCTTCTTCCATAAGGCTAAGGGCTTTCTTTTTTGCGTTTTCTGAAATGTTAATCATATCATTTTCAACAATTAAGTTGGTATAAAGTTTAGTAATTTAGACTAAATCTTAATAAAGATAGTTTACAAAAATACCACAAAAAAGGTATTGAATGCAAGAATTTAAGTATTAAATGCAAGTTGATAGACAAAAAAGCTTCTTTTTCAGTTAATTATTGGCATTAAATAGATAAAATGGAATTTAGCTTAAATTGTATCTTTGCGACATGTTTGAAAATTCACAAAAAACCGATTTAAGTCAATTAGGAGAATTTGGCTTAATAGAACATTTAACCAAAAATATAAAACTGCATCATACCAATACCATTAAAGGAGTGGGTGATGACGCTGCTGTGATTAAAAATGGCGATTATTTAACTGTAATTACTACCGATATGCTTACCGAAGGCGTGCATTTCGATTTAATTTACACGCCCTTAAAGCATTTGGGGTATAAAGCTATTACTTGTAATCTTTCGGATATATGTGCCATGAATGCTACTCCCAAGCAGGTTACGGTAAGCATGGCTTTATCCAGCAAATTTTCGGTAGAAGCGGTAGAAGAGCTATACAGCGGTATGTTATTGGCATGCGAAAAATACAAAGTAGATTTAATTGGCGGTGATACTACATCAAGCAAAACCGGTTTAACCATAAGTATTACGGCTATTGGCGAAACTACCGAAGAAAAAATTGCTTATCGTAATACCGCTAAAGAAAAAGATTTACTGGTAGTAAGCGGTGATTTGGGTGGTGCCTACACCGGCTTACAAGTATTGGAAAGAGAAAAACGTATTTTTTTAGAGAGCCCACAAGTACAGCCTGATTTAGAAGGCTTTGATTATATTTTGGAACGACAGCTAAAGCCCGAAGCACGCATTGATGTAGTGGAATATCTTCAGGAAATAGGAGTAGTACCTACCAGCATGATTGATATATCGGATGGACTGGCTTCTGAAATTAATCATATTTGCCGTCAGTCAGGGGTTGGGTGCGATTTATACGAAGAAAAAATTCCTATTGATCCGCAAACATATGATACGGCCCGAAGCTTTAATCTCGACCCGACTATATGTGCTTTACACGGTGGTGAAGATTATGAATTGCTTTTTACCATAAAAATGGAGGATTATGAAAAAATTAAAGGATCTCCGCTTTTAACAGTAATTGGTCATATAACAGAGAAAGCTCAAGGGGTAAGATTAATTGATAAAGCAGGAAACGCGCATAACATAGAATTAAAAGGCTGGAATGCTTTTTCAAAATAAATGCTTAATCCCAAAAGGTATAGGTAATTTTATAGATATCCATTTGCTTATCGCTTTCTTTGCGATTGATGTATGCAGAAATTACTTGTGGCTTATTTTCTAAAAAAAGAAATTCGGCATTTTCTTTTAGCAGATTGTTTTTATACACCAGCCATTTTATAATTCTGCCTTGGTTATCGTAATCAATAGAAATTAGTTGTGAGTGTTCGCCTGCAATGTCAGTATATTCGCTTATTTCTGTTATTCTTCCTTTGTCGTCATAATTGTAATTGCGCTTTACACGTTTACCGGTGTTAATGTAAGTTGTTTCCTCAGATAAGAGTTTGCCTTTCTTATCGTAAAATAGTAAGGTTTCTTTATAGGCATTACCTAAATTGTTTAACGTAAATCGTTTGCATTGAGTAGCTGTGTAGCATTCTGTTTTGTAGGTTTCTACTGCAATGGGGTATTGTTTTTGAAGTTTAAAATCCAGATGTCCGCTACCGGAACTGATATCTCTGCAATAGGTTTCTTTAACAATATTACCTTTTGAATCGTGTTCGTAATTAAGTGAATAAAAACCAAAATTATCGCTCATGCGTTTAGTAATTACTCTGTTTTGTGTGTCATACTCATACGATACGAGTAAGGTATCGAAATGATAATCAGATTTTTTAAAAAGTTTATAGCTTCGAATCATTCTTCCTTCTTTATCAAAATCATAATAAAGCCACAAATTATGATGAACAATAGGCTTGTGGTCAGCTTTTGATTGTACCTCAACCATCATACTTTTTATTTTATTAGCCTTAATTATCTCAGTATTTAAAAATGGCTCTTCAGAAAATATTTTATGACCGGGAACAATCATTTGTGCGCTCATAATGAGGCTGCTAAGGAGAAACAAAAGGCTGAAAAAATTCTTCATAAGTGATTAATTGCCACTAAAGTAATAAAATGCTTGACATCGGGGGTACGCTTAGTATATCTTTGCCAAATTTTATTAAAATTTAATCCCGTAAGATTTATGAAACTTTCACAATTCAGATTTAACCTTCCTAAGGAGTTAATCAGCGAGTATCCTGCAAAAAACAGAGATGAAGCGCGTTTAATGGTAGTACACAAAGCTACCGGAAAAATTGAGCACAAATTATTTAAAGACCTTATCAATTATTTTGATGATGGCGATACCATGATATTAAACAACACCAAGGTGTTTCCTGCACGTCTTTACGGAAATAAAGAAAAAACAGGTGCAACTATCGAAGTGTTTTTGTTGCGCGAATTAAACCGCGAAAGCCGTTTGTGGGATGTATTGGTAGATCCGGCACGAAAAATTCGTATCGGTAATAAATTATATTTTGGCGAAGATGATTCATTGGTAGCAGAAGTAATTGATAATACTACATCAAGAGGAAGAACATTACGTTTTTTATTTGATGGCGATTATGATGAGTTTCAGCAAACCATTCGTTCATTAGGCGAAACTCCCCTTCCTAAATACATTAAGCGCAAAGTAGAACCGATGGACGAAGAGCGCTACCAAACTATTTTTGCAAAGCATGAAGGTGCTGTAGCAGCTCCAACTGCGGGTTTACATTTTAGCCGCGAGTTGATGAAGCGTTTGGAAATTAAAGGAATTAATTTTGCAGAACTTACACTACATGTAGGTTTAGGTTCATTCCGTCCGGTAGAGGTTGAAGATTTAACCAAACACAAAATGGAATCAGAGCAGGTAATAATTCCTGAAGAAGCCGCCAATATGGTAAATGCATCAAAAGATGCCAAGAAAAGAGTGTGTGCTGTTGGCACATCGGTTATGCGTGCTATTGAAAGTTCTGTTGCAACAACCGGTCATTTAAAACCTTTTGACGGTTGGACTAATAAATTCATTTTCCCTCCTTACGAATTTAGTGTTGCCAACAGTATGATTACAAACTTTCATGCATCAGAATCTACTTTATTGATGATGGTATGTGCATTTGGAGGATACGAAGTGGTAATGAAAGCGTATGAAGAAGCGGTAAAAGAGAAATATCACTTCTTATCGTATGGCGATGCCATGTTAATTATTTAGAAATTTAATCCCTCCAAATGGAGGGGTTTTTTATTTTATGAAAAAGTTAGTAATTATAGTTGCAGGAGGTAGTGGTAAACGTATGGGGGCTGTTGTGCCTAAGCAGTTTTTATTGCTTAAATCAAAACCTGTTTTGATGCATACCATTTCTTGTTTTTATAATTATGATAACGAAATGGAAATTATAGTGGTGTTGCCCAAAGAGCACATCAATATTTGGAATCAACTTTGTGTTGACTATAATTTTACAATTAAACACCAAATTACTGAAGGAGGTTCCGAACGATTTTATTCTGTAAAAAATGGATTAGAGAAAATAAACTATAATGGAATTGTTGCCATTCATGATGGTGTTCGACCTTTAGTAAGTAATGAAACGATAAAACGTTGTTTTAAAAAAGCATTCGAAACTGGAGCCGCAATACCAGTAATACCGATAGTGGAATCGCTCAGAATAGTTGATGGCGATACTTCCAAATCGGTTAATCGTTCAGAATACGTTTCGGTGCAAACGCCTCAATGTTTCAACATCGAATTAATAAAAAGCGCTTATCAGCAAGATTTTTCAAATACATTTACGGATGATGCATCGGTAGTAGAAAAATTTGGACATCAGGTTTCATTAGTAAATGGTAATATTGAGAATATTAAAATTACTTCTCCTCAGGATTTGATTCTGGCAGAATATCTGTTAAAGTGATTCGATTTTAATTTTATTTTTCTTCAAAATTAAATTAATTTAGTATATTTGATTATGCTAAAATACCGTATTAAAGCATATTCAATTGCTTTCTTTTTGCTGTTTATTTATTCATGCGGTAGTTCATCTTTTTATCAGCGTCAGTATTTAAGTGGCAGGTACGTAGATAAAATTGATAAGCCTGATAAATTAATCCCAAATAAAACAATAGAATTTAATTTACACGAATTTCCTTTAAGTGCTGATGTAAATAACGATGTCTTCATTTCGGAAATATATGAAGATACAATTCCTAAAATAGTATCTGACACAACGAATAAAAAAGTAGAAATAAATCATGATGATATAATTTATTTTAGTTCTGATACTTTGAAGAGTATTAAAAAGAATGAGAAAGCAATTATTGTTGATGAAAGCAAGCAACAATTAATTTTTAACGATAAACTAAAGAGAGCCGCATTCAAAATATTTCTTTCATGGCTCATCAGAATTTTAGGTTTTGTTTGTGTTTTCTTTTACATTTTATTTGCTACTGTTGCAAGCATTATAGTGTTTGCAATACTATTACTGCTTATTTTATTTGCTTCGTTACTGCATAATTATTTGGCATTTTCAATTTTATTGGATGCAGATAAAATGCGTGCTAAAAATCCTGAACTCCAAAATTTAGGATGGTTTTATTTTCTTTTAGGGCTAAACATTTATTTAATACTTATTGCATTATACTATTTAGTTTGGATGTTGTTTTATGGTGCAGTATTAATGTTTTTTGCAATGATATAAATTAAGCAATTTTAATACATACATTTTTTGCTTCGGTAAAAAAGTGTAAGGCTTCAAAACCTCCTTCACGACCTACGCCTGAGTTTTTCATGCCGCCAAATGGAGTTCGTAAATCGCGTAAAAGCCAGCAATTAATCCACACAATTCCTGATTGTAATTTACCAGCTACACGATGTGCGCGAGTTAAATTTTCTGTCCATACCGTTGCGGCTAATCCATATTGTGTGCTATTGGCATAGGCTAAAACTTCTTCTTCGGTATCAAAAGGCATAATGGTAACAACCGGGCCAAAAATTTCTTCCTGATTGGTTCGGCAATCGAAGCTTAATCCTTCAATAATGGTTGGTGCAATGTACCATCCTTCGCTTAAATCGCCATCTAAGATTATGCGATGCCCACCTGCTAAAATTTTTCCTCCTTCTTCTTTTGCCAATTCTATGTATGATAAAACTTTGTTCATATGTGCTTCGGAAACAACAGCGCCTAAATTGCTTTTTTCATCTTTCGGGTTGCCTACTACCAGTTTTTTTGTCTTCTCTACAAAGGCATCTCTGAATTTTTCATAAATAGGTCGTTCAACAAAAATGCGTGAACCGCATAAGCAGATTTGTCCCTGATTCGCAAAAGAAGATTGTATGGTAGTTTTCAATGCATTTTCAAAATCGCAATCTGCAAAAATGATATTCGGATTTTTACCACCTAATTCTAACGAAAGTTTTTTAAACATTGGAGCTGCCACTTTTGCAATTTGCGCTCCGGTGGCTGTACCTCCGGTAAACGAAATGGCAGGGATTTTTGGATGTGCCGTAATGGCCGAACCTACCTTGTGTCCAAAGCCATGCACAATATTTAAAACTCCTTTAGGTAAACCTGCTTCTATACACAATTCGGAAAACAGATAGGCTGTCATGGGAGTAACTTCCGATGGCTTGGCAACTACGCAGCAACCTGCAGCAATTGCCGGTGCAATTTTCCAGGTAAACAGATACAATGGCAAATTCCAGGGAGATATACAACCAACAACTCCAATGGGTTGGCGTATAGTGTAGTTTATTACCTTATCTTCCATTAAATGTGCTTCGGTGCTATCGTGTAATATTCCGGTTGCAAAAAAATGAAAATTGCTGGCTGCTCTTGGTATATCTACCAGTGTAGCAAGCTTTACAGGTTTCCCATTATCAGTGCTTTCTGCAAGTGCTAATTTGTGTAAATCGCGTTCAATTAACGAAACTAATTTTAATAAAATGCGAGAACGTTCTTCCTTGGGAGTTACGCTCCATGATGGAAATGCAGTTTCTGCTGCTTTTACAGCAAGTTCCACATCTTTTTCATCAGAATCAGGAATAAGGGAATACACCTTTCCGGTAGAGGGATTATAATTGTTGGAATAAGTTCCTGATATTGGTTCTATTAGTTCTCCGTTTATATAATTTTTAATCATTTGCATAATTACATAATTAGTACTGCTAATTTAGGATTTATCTTAAAAATAGTTGTTATTCTTTAAAATAGGAAGCTGCAAAAATAATCTTTTCAAAACACTCGGATTTACCATTTTTATTAACTTAGTAACCTGTTTTTATAAAATTTTGAATGAAACATTTAGTAGAAGCATTTACAAAGCAGTTAAGCGAAGCACTGCAAATTGGTTTGAATTGTAATTTATCATTACCTAAAAACCCAATTCAGAATGTAGTTATTTCCGGTTTGGGTGGTTCGGGTATTGGTGGTACCATCGTGTCGCAATTATTGGAACACGAATCACCAGTTCCGATAGTTGTAAATAAAAAATATTTTGTTCCGGCATTCGTTGGAAAAAATACACTTTCTATCATTTCGTCATATTCAGGAAATACGGAAGAAACCATTGCTGCCATGCAAGAAAGCCTAAAAAAAGGTGCGCATGTAGTATGTGTTACATCTGGCGGAATAATTGCAGATACTGCGCAAAAAAATAATTTAGATTTAATTCTTATTCCGGGAGGAATGCCTCCGAGAGCCTGTCTGGCTTATTCTATAACACAATTACTTTTTATATTAAAACATTACGAATTGACGAAAATAGATATTCAGCAATCGTATAAAAATACAATTCAATTGCTTGATACAGAAACTAAAAGTATTAAAGCAGAAGCAAAAGCAATAGCAGAAAAAATATATACCAAAATTCCTGTTATTTACAGTGCCGATATGACAGAGGGTATTGCCGTGCGTTTTCGTCAGCAAATCAATGAAAATTCAAAAATGCTTTG
>CALKJP010000003.1 GCA_937995645.1 uncultured Bacteroidia bacterium | reverse complement strand
TAAAAAATTCATGGCATACCTATACGGTTGGGGAGCCTCAATCGTAATTGTTGGTGCGATGTTTAAAATCCAACACTGGCCTGGAGCATCTGTTATGCTTGTTGCCGGACTTTCTATCGAAGCTATCATCTTCTTCTTCTCAGCATTTGAACCTATACATGAAGAAATTGATTGGAGCTTAGTTTACCCTGAGTTAAGAGGTGCTCATGGGCATGAAGAAAATGATGATCATCAAGCTGTTGAAGAGAAAAAATCGATAACCGAAGAATTAGACAAAATGTTAGAAGAAGCTAAAATTGAACCTGAGTTATTACAAAGCTTAGGACAAGGATTACGCTCTTTAACCGAACAAACAAGTAAATTAAACGATATTTCAAACGCAGCTTTAGCTACAAATGAATATGTTTCGTCTGCTAAAAACGCCTCTTCATCATTAAATAAATTATCAGAAACTTATGTTAAAGCTTCTGAATCTTTAACCAGTTTATCAATAACCAATGATGATGGAGCAACCTATGGAGAACAATTGCAAAAAGTAGCTAAAAACTTATCTGCATTAAATGCTGTTTATGAATTGCAGCTACAAGGTACTAGCGAACATTTAAAAGCTACCAACCAATTATATAATAACATAGAACAATTAATGGCCAATTTAAGTGAATCAATTGAAGATACTAAACGTTATAAAGAAAATATTAGTGAGCTATCTAAAAACCTTACTGCACTTAATACCATTTATGGTAACATGTTAAATGCAATGAATTTCAGAGGTTAATTCTGAGTAAATAATTTAAAATGAAGTTTAACCTTTTAAAAACTCTGAAATAAAATGGCTGGTGGCAAATTACCTCCTAGACAGAAGATGATTGGAATGATGTACTTAGTACTTACCGCACTTCTGGCAATGAACGTATCAAAAGATGTTTTAAATGCTTTTGTTGTAGTAAATTCATCCTTGGTTTCTACAAATCGCGTGTTAGATGAAAAAAACAATGCTACAATGGCAGATTTTGAAAAAGCAAATGCAAAAGATCCCGGCAAAGTAGGTTTTTACTACAATAAAGCAGTAGAAGCTCAAAAAATGTCTAAAGAAGTAACGGATTATATTGAGGCTTTAAAAGCAAATCTGATTATGATTACTGATAAAAAGCCTCAAGATGCAGCAGATTCACTTAAAGAAAAATTACAGTATGTTGATAGTAAAGATAATTACGATGAACCTACTCGTATTATGATAGGTGATGATGCAGCTAATCCCAAAGAAGGAGAATTTACTGCAAAAGAATTACGCCGTAAGATAGAAGGATTAAGAGATGGTTTAATTAAATTATTTTCACCTGAAGATAAATTTAGACCGGATGTAAGAAAATCAATAATCGAAGCAATAGAAAAAGCATTAACTCCACCTGAAAAAATAGTTATTGCAGCAGATGGTACTCAAGAGCCATGGGAATTAGCAAACTTCTATCACTTGCCTTTAGCTGCGGTTATAACAAACCTTTCTAAGATTCAAACAGACATCAGAAATGTTGAAGCTGATGTTATTAGAGCTTTAAAAAGCGCAGTAACAGAATTAGACTTTACTTTCGATCAATTAAACGCAAAAGTAATTGCCCCGTCAAGTTATATTTTATCAGGTGATGAATATAAAGCGGATGTTTTATTAGTTGCTTCAAACTCCAGCTCCAAACCAAAAATTATAATTGGTGATATTGATACTACTGGAGGAAAAGTAACAATTAAGCAGGAAAAAGGAATCTTAGAAGTTGAAGGTGGATACGGAAAATATTCAGTTAAAACAAGCGGAGAAGGACTACAAAAATGGGGAGGAGTGATACAAGTCGAAAAACCGGGTGGCGGAGTTGATAATTATCCATTCTTTGCAGAATATATGGTAGCTAAACCTGCCGCAGCAGTTTCACCAGATGCGATGAACGTTTTCTATATTGGTATTGATAATCCTGTTTCTGTAAGTGCTGCCGGAGTTGCACCCGAAAATTTAGTTGTTACTATGAATGGTGGAACTATAACCGGTTCAAAGGGTAAATATATTGTTAGAGTATCAGGAGGAACAGAAGCAACGGTAAATGTTGCAGCTAAAATGGGAGATAAAAATCAACCAATGGGAAGTTTTAAATTTCGTGTAAAACGCATCCCTGACCCTGTTGCAAAATATAGCGGTAAAAAAGGAACTGCAAATATTTCTAAAAATGATTTATTAAGTGCCGCAGGTATAGTAGCAGAGATGGAAAATTTCGATTTTAATGTGAATGTTGTAGTACAAAGTTTCGATATATCTGCAAATATTGGAGGGTTTTTAAGCACAAAATCTTCAAATAGCAATAAAGTTACTCCTGAACAAAAAGCTATGCTACAAACAGTTAAACCCGGCTCAAGAGTTTACATTGAAAATATTAAGGTAAAAATGCCGGATGGTTCAGTGAGAGATATTGCACCGGTAAACTTAAAAGTTAACTAATAATTAAAACTGAGGGTATGAAAAAGATTGGGATTGCCTTTATAATCGCATTTTTGATGATGACAAACATCAATTTAAATGCTCAAAATGTATTGGATGGATTATATGTTCCGGAACATACACCAGAAAGAAAAGTTATACCTTATAGTCCATTACGAAATGCCGATGTTATGTGGCAAAAACGTATATGGAGGGTAATTGATTTAAGAGAAAAAATTAATCACCCACTATACTACCCCACGCAACCTACAAACAATAGGAAAGCACTGTATGAATGGATTAAGGATGCTTTGGTTGTAGATGGAACACTTGTAGCTTTTTCAGACAACTTTGATGATTTTAAAGTTCAGTTAACCAGAGCAGAAGTAATGCAAGTTATCGAAAAACCAGTTGAAAAAACTCAAGAAGACCCGGATAATCCCGGCACCTATTATCAGGTATTTGATACGCTAAGAGTAGAAGCCCGTCAGCTTGCTTCATACATGATAAAAGAAGATTGGTTTTTTGAAAGACAACGTTCAGTTTTGGATGTTAGAATTTTAGGAATAGCCCCAATCATTAATGTTATGGATGAAGAAGGTGCATTAAAAGGAAAGCAACGTCTATTCTGGTTATATTACCCTTTTTGCCGCGAATTATTTGCTAAAGCAGAAACATTTAATCGCTTTAATGATGCAGAAAGAAGAACCATAGAAGATATTATTTGGAAAAGAATGTTCTCAAGTTACATCTTTAAAGAATCAAATGTTTACGATCGTCAGATTGATGAATACTTAGCCGGAATGGATATTTTGTTAGAAGGAGAAAAAATTAAAGAAGATATATTCAACTTTGAACAAGATATGTGGCATTATTAATTTTTTTCAAAACTTTTTTATAAAAAGGCAGCCAATTTGGCTGCCTTTTTTAGTGGTCTTGTTTTTGTCAAAAACATGTAAATAAAAACTTTATTAGTACACTTAAATCAACTATTTTTGCACACCTTATATAATTAAAAACATGATTAATTCCATACTTAAAAAACTTTTTGGTTCAAAATCTGACCGCGATTTAAAAGAAATAACTCCCTATATAAATAAGATAAAAGAAATATATCCAACGATAGAAAAACTTAGTAATGATGAATTAC
>CALKJP010000002.1 GCA_937995645.1 uncultured Bacteroidia bacterium | reverse complement strand
TCGCAGGCAGCATTCCATTTATTATTGGTAGCTTGAAATATTAATGCTTTATTATCAAAGCTGAAATATGCTTCTGCATTATCCCCTCCAAAAGTTAACTGGCGTACATTTTTTAAATGCTTTTCGTTGGCATAATGAATGCTATCTGCTGTATTGCTTCCTTTTTTTTCATGTTCGTGAGGTAATACATTGTAAAAAAAAGAAAAAATGCTACTGATAAAAATAAATAAGCTGTTTAGTAAAATAATGTGTGTCATAAATAAATTAGTATGCATGTAAAATAAAAATACAAGGACGCTTGTGTAAGTTGGGCAATTGTTTTTTCCAGTTTTTAACGCTTTGTGTTTTTATAAATTCACTGGATAGCATGATGTCGCACGCAATACAAAGCTGGGTGTTTTCATTACATTGCTTAAGAATATCTTCTAATAATTGATTATTTCTGTAAGGTGTTTCGATAAATATTTGCGATTGATTTTGATGTTTAGACATTGATTCGAGCTGTTTTATTTTAATAGAACGCTCGTGCGATTTTATGGGTAAATAGCCGTTAAAAGCAAAGTTTTGTCCGTTCATTCCGGATGCCATCATGGCCATTAAAATTGATGAAGCTCCTGCGAGTGGTATTACTCTAATACCTTCTTTGTGTGCCAATGCAATAATTTCTGCTCCCGGATCGGCAATTCCTGGGCAACCGGCATCGCTTATTAATCCTGCGTTTTTTCCTTCTAATAGAGGTTTTAAGAAGTGTATTATTTTGTGTTTATCACTATGTGCATTTATTTCTTCAAATTTCACTTCATCAAAATTTCCTGTATATCCAGCTTTGCGTAAAAATCTTCTGGATTCGCGTGCGTTTTCAACAATAAAATAATTTAAACTGTTTATTTGTTGAGTTAAAAAAGGCATCACAAAATCTCTTGGATTTTCGTGTTCTCCTAATAATGACGGAATTAAAATAAGATTACCTTTTTTTATAGATTTCATTTATATCAAAGAATTGTGTTTTATTTTCTCAATGATTTTTTCACAAGCTTTGTCTAATAGTTCAAATACATGTTGAAATCCTTCTTCTCCGCCAAAATATGGATCGGGAACAGGCATGTTTTTATTTGGATGCAATTCATTTAATATCATTCTGACTTTATTAATGTGTGCATCATTTTTGGCCAAAGCAATTACATTGCTATAATTGCTGTGATCCATGGTATAAATAATATCAAATTCTTCAAAATCTTTTGCTTTGAATTGGCGCGCAACAAGCATAGAAACATCCACACCGTTTTTTAATGCATTTTTGATAGTTCGCTTATCGGGATTTTCGCCAATATGAAAGTTAGATGTACCTGCAGAATCAATAAAAAGTTCTAAAGCGTGTTCTTCTGCTTTTTTTCTAAGAATTCCTTCGGCAAGCGGTGAGCGGCATATATTGCCTAAACAAACCATTAAAATTCGCATATCTAAAATTATTTAAAAAAACAGGAATTGATCTTGCGACCAATTCCTGAAAAACTAAAAAAAACAAACTATGAAAACAATTATTGAATACTTATTTTTTTCTCTAATTCTTCAATATAAGCTCTAAAGCGCTTATCGGTTTCTATTAAGTTGTTTACGGTGCGACATGCATGTAATACCGTTGCATGATCTTTTCCTCCGCAATGCATGCCAATAGTTGCTAAAGATGACTTGGTCATACTCTTTGCAAAATACATAGCTATTTGGCGCGCTTGTACAACTTCACGCTTACGTGTTTTAGATTTAATTAACTCGATTGGTAAGTTAAAATAATCGCAAACAACTTTTTGTATGTAATCAATAGATACTTCGCGAACTGTATTCTTCACAAACTTATCTATCATTTGTTTAGCTAAATCAAGCGTAATAGATTTTTTATTTAAAGATGATTGAGCAATTAATGAAATAAGCGCACCTTCTAATTCGCGAACGTTAGTGGTAATACTGTATGCAAGATATTCTACTACTTCACGAGGTAGTTCAATTCCATCAGCATACATTTTCTTTTCCAGAATTGCAATTCTGGTTTCTAAATCAGGTACTTGTAAATCTGCCGATAATCCCCATTTGAAGCGAGAAAGTAAACGTTGTTCCATTCCCTGCATTTCAATAGGTGGTTTATCAGAGGTAAGTACTAATTGTTTACCTGTTTGATGTAGGTGATTAAAGATATGGAAGAATACATCTTGTGTTTTTTCTTTTCCGGCAAAAAGCTGTACATCATCAATAATCAACACATCTATCATTTGATAGAAATGAATAAAATCATTTTGAGTATTGTTTTTTACGGCATCAATAAACTGATGCGTAAATTTTTCTGACGAAACGTATAATACTGTTTTGTTTGGAAAATTCTTTTTTATTTCAATACCAATTGCGTGTGCTAGGTGTGTTTTGCCTAAACCAACACCTCCATAAATTAATAAAGGATTAAAAGCGGTACCACCCGGTTTTTGTGCAACTGCATATCCTGCAGAGCGTGCTAAGCGATTGCAATCTCCTTCTACTAAATTATCGAATGAATAATTTGGATTTAATTGCGAGTCGATATTCAATTTTTTTAATCCCGGAATGATAAATGGGTTTTTTATGCCTGTGTTTCCGCCAATATCAATTGGCATAGAAACAGCGGGATTTTTAATTTCCTTTGTATTTGTTGTAGGAATTTTTACAGTATATGGTTTTGTACTGTTAAATGAATTTTCCATAACAATGGAATATTCTAATCTACCTTCTGTACCTAATTCTTTTTTAATGATTTTCTTTAGGAGTGTAATATAATGCTCTTCTAACCATTCGTAAAAAAACTGACTAGGTACTTGAATTGTTAATACGTTACCATTTAGTTTAACAGGTTTAATAGGTTCAAACCATGTTTTGAAACTTTGTAAACTTACGTTGTCTCTGATAATGTTTAAGCAGTTATTCCAAATTTGTTCGCAAGTCTTCTCAGCCATGTAGTACTTTGTAATTATATTGTTAGATTATTGTTTATTTAATTTCAGTTTGTGAATTTATAGCAGTTATTTTATAACTGCAACATTTAAGAGCAAATATTTTAATAAAAATATCAAAAAAAAAAATCTTAGAGTATTGATTTTTTGAAATCTTTTACATGTCTTGCTAATCAGGCGTTTGAGACGTTTTTGTCAATTACCAATGAAGTGCCTTCGACAAATTTTCTTTTGCTTTTTGGCTCAAAGTAAAAATCTATTTTGCCTAAACGTATTCCAGCCCATCCAACTTGAGCAACAATTACTTCTTTTCCGTCAGAATTTTTATATAAAAGGGGTTCATTTAGTAATGTGTGAGTGTGTCCACCAATAATTAAATCGATATTTTTAGATCGCTTTGCCAATTCTACATCACTGATTTTTTTATTTTGATAGCGGAATCCAAGATGTGATAAGCAAATTACTAAATCGCACTGCAAATCTTTTTTTAATAAGTGTGCTTGATATGCTGCTTGTTTTACCGGATCTAAATATTGAGTTTCTTTAAATAATTTTTTGGGTACTAATCCTTCAAGTTCTACTCCAAGTCCGAATACTCCAACTTTTATTCCATCATATAAAAATGTTTTATATTGAATTGTTTTATTATTCATTTCAGTATTTGAAAAATCATAATTGCTGCATATAAAAGGGAAGTTTGCATGTGGTAACATTTTTACTAATCCTTCTATTCCATTATCAAAATCATGATTACCAATGGTGCATGCATCGTATTGCATTTCACTCATGATTTTAAATTCTAATTCTCCTCCAAAAAAATTGAAGTAAGGTGTTCCCTGAAATACATCACCGGCATCAAGTAACAGTACATTTTTTTCTTCTGATCTAATTTTTCTGATTAATGCAGCTCTTCGTGATGTTCCTCCAAGTCCTCCAAATTTTGGATCATTTGCAGGAAACGGTTCTATATGGCTATGTACATCGTTGGTATGTAATACCGTAATTTTAATTAATTCTTTTTTGTAATAACTTTCTAATGCATCAACAGGAAAAGCAACAATGGCAGTACCTGCAGCTAATGCTTGTTTTAAAAATATTCTTCTGTTGTTCATTGTGTGTTATTTTTCTATTTCATTATTTTCTACTATGTATATTCTTCCATCTTTTTGGGCATTGAGAGTATTTCCTTTTTTATGTTCTTCTTTCATGTATTCAATTAGTACATCTCGAATTTTTAAACTCACAATTTCTTTATTTATCGGATTTTTAAAGAAGAACATTTTATCACCTCCTTCTGCTAAATAATCGCTTGTTACTATTTTATAATTTTTGTTTTTATCAAAAGGATTGTTGTTTACAAAAATATTTACTGCTTCATTTTTTTGAATTCCCATTTTTATTCCTGCAACTGGAACTCCTCCGGAGCGTGCTATATAGTTCATTAGTTCTTGTGCATTTTCGGGCGAAAGTGTAAGCACTACAATTTCATTTTCAAATGGCATTAGTTCATAAATTTTTCTTCTGGTAATTTCTCCTTGCGGTAAGGATGTTCTTAATCCTCCATTATTCAATACGCAAAAAATGGGTTCTTCCTGAACATTAATGGGTAATTTTTCTAATGTTTTTTTTAATACAATATCTGCAACCATATTTCCCAGTAGGCCTTCCGGTTGGTCTTTCACCATTGGGGTTTCAGATATAATAAGTACTTCGTTCATTTCAGCGTCTATAATTCTTTTGTAAGGTGCAATAAGCGAATCAAAGCGAACATCGGATGTTGTAGTAGAGTCGTTAATAACTACATAAGCTCTTTCGGATTTTACCAGTTTTGAATACTTAGGCTGACAAGAAAATATCAGCGAAAAAAAGAAAAGCAGTATGCTTGCAAAATATATTTTTTGTTTCATTAGTGGTATGTTGCAGGGTTTTAAAAGGCTCAACAAATTAGGAATTATAACGTAAAATAAAAATACTCTTTTACATTTTTAATGTAAAAATTACATAAAATAAGAAGCAATTTAACTAAGAGATTTTTGCAATGCTATCATTTTAATAGCAGAAACAGCTGCTTCATCGCCTTTGTTACCATGTTTGCCGCCACAGCGGTCAAGAGCTTGCTGTTCGGTAAGTACGGTTAATACTCCAAAAATAACAGGTTTGTTATATTTCAAACTTACATCTTTAATGCCTTGCGAAATAGCTTCGCAAATATATTCGAAGTGTAACGTTTCTCCTTTTATTAAACAGCCAATGCATATAACTGCATCTAATTCAAGAGCGCTTTCAAAAAAGAATTGTGCTGCAGTAGGTAATTCATAGCTTCCGGGTATTGGTTTTACAATAATATCGCTATCATGCGCTCCTTGTTTTTTTAGGGTGTTTAGTGCGCCATCAAGTAATGCTCCGGTAATATGAGTATTCCATTGAGCTACCGCAATTCCAATACGCATTCCTTTTGCAGATGGAATTTCGTTTAGATTATAATCTGATAAGTTTTTTAGCGCAGTAGCCAATGTTTATAACGAATTAAGAATTTAACATAGCTTCGGCACGAGCAAGATATTTTTCAATTTCTCGTCCTTCAGCTGATTCGTTATAATCGGTTTTTATTTTTTTGTAAACTTCAACAGCTTCTTTGTATTGCCCGATTGTTTCCATTATAATACCTGCGCGCATTAAATATATTGGAGTAGTAAATTTGTTTTCACCGGCAGCAGCAGCTTTTAAATAATATTTTATAGCTTCTTCATTATTTCCTAATTCAAGATTTGCATCGCCAATTGCACCTAACGCAATAGGTGCAACTATCTGATCATTTGAATCGAAGTTTTTTAGGTACTTTATGGCATTTTCGTATTCGCCTTTTTTTAAATAGCAGATACCCATATAATATGATGCCAAATTTGCAGATTTAGTAACGCCATAATTTTCTATAATATCATTAAAGCCTAAATAGTTCCCATCTCCAAACATGGCTTTATCTAAAGAATCTTGAGCAAAATAGCGCTCTGCGCGAAACATTTCACTTTGAGCTTCTGCTTCTTTGGGAGCAACATATAATTTAGTCCATGCAAAGTAAATTGCAACTACAGCAATAATTGCGCCTAATATAATAGAATAACTTTTTTTATTTTCTTCTATTTTTTGTTCCCATTTAGTAAGGGTTTCTTCAATATTTAATAATTCGTTTTCAGTTTGTTTCGACATTTTGTATAAATTTTAAGAGTTGCAAAAATAAAGTTTTTTTGATGTCTGTAAAATATTTTTTTATCCATCGTTAAAAGCCATAAGAAATCAGCTATATAATAGCTATTTTTGCTTGATGTATTTAAAATCGCTTAGTTTATACAATTTTAAAAATTTTGAAGAAGCCAATATAGCATTGGCTCCCGGAATAGTTTGTTTTACAGGGCTTAATGGAGAAGGGAAAACCAATTTGCTGGACGCAATTCATTATTTATCTTTTTGTAAAAGTTTTCTGGTATCAAGCGATGTTTTAAATATTCGTTTTAATGAGTCTTATTTTGCAGTGCAGGGAACTTTTATTGCCCATGATAAAGAAGATGTAATTTATTGTGCTGTAAAATATGGAGAGCGCAAAGTATTTAAAAAAAATCAAAAAGAATATAGCAAACTAGCCGATCATATAGGAAATTATCCTTTAGTAATTATTTCACCTTTAGATAGCAACTTAATTACCGATGGCAGTGATGAAAGAAGACGTTTTTTAGATAGTATTATCTCTCAATACAACCGTGAGTATCTTGAAAAATTAATTCAATATAATAAGGTACTTGCCCAAAGAAACGCATTATTGAAACAGTTTGCCGAAAATGGTAATTTTAATTATTCTGTTTTAGAAATTTGGGATGTTCAACTAGGCCCCTTGGGTGATTATATTTTTAATGAACGTAAAGATTTTCTTGAAAAATTTATTCCTGTTTTTTATCGTTATTTCGATATTATCAGCAATAAAAAGGAAGAAGTTAAAATACATTACATTTCACAGCTAAATCAGGAATTAAAGATGGAAGATTTGTTGTCTTCTGCCATAAACAAAGACAGATCGGCTCAATATACTAGCGTTGGAATACATAAAGATGATTTGGATTTTTTAATTAAAAATTTTGCATTAAAAAAGCACGCTTCGCAAGGTCAGCAAAAATCTTTTTTAATCGCTTTAAAATTAGCTCAATTTGAATTTTTAAAACAAAAAAAAGGAGAAGCTCCCTTGTTATTGCTGGATGATATTTTTGATAAGCTTGACGACACCCGAATAGCACGATTAATAGATTTGGTAAGTAAAGAAAACTTTGGGCAGGTATTTATTACTGATACCCAAAAGGAACGAATAGAGCATATTTTACATACAGCTCATTCGGAGGCTTTGATTTATTCTATCTCAGGCGGAAAAATTTTAAAAGAATAGCGCATAATTGTGGATTAATTTTTATCTTTAACTTTATGAAAAAAACAAATAATTATCCCATAAAAGAAGCCATTGACGAATTTTTAAAAACCTTTAAGCTTGAAAAAAAGATTAAAGAGCAGCAAATAATAAATTCGTGGCAAATGGTAGTTGGTAAAGGTATAGATCGTTACACCGAAGAAATAAAAATAAAAGACGGGGTAATGTTTGTAAAACTGCGTTCATCAGTTGTTAGGGATGAACTTTCGTATTCAAAAGAAAAATTATTAAATGCCTTAAACAGTATTAGCGGGCAACCTATATTAAAGGATATCGTCTTAATGTAGAAATTTGTATGTTTACACTAAAATTTAAATTAATAATTATGAAAAAAATTTCTTTATCATTAGCTATAATTATTGCATTTGCAGTTGCTCTAAAAGCACAATCGGGCAGAGATTACATGAATATGGGCTTTGCTCAGTATGAAAAAGGACAATATGCTGAAGCTATTGTTAATTATAAAAAAGCTATTGATGCTGAAAAAGCTATTGGAAACGCTAATTCCGGCATAACCAAAGCTACTTATACCAATATGGGATTAGCTTATGCCAAGCAGAAAAAT
>CALKJP010000001.1 GCA_937995645.1 uncultured Bacteroidia bacterium | reverse complement strand
GATAAATCTTTATAATAGGCTTCTTTCCCTTCTTCGTAGGGTTTTTGTATGCATCTACCACTTGGTGTATAATATCTTGCAGTGGTTAAACGTAACATTGAACCATCCGGCAAATTATAGGGTTTTTGAACTAAGCCTTTTCCAAACGATCTGCGACCAATAATTAAACCTCTGTCCCAATCTTGCACTGCACCTGAAACAATTTCGCTGGCAGATGCTGATGCTTCGTCAATTAAAATTACCAGCTTGCCGCTTTCAAAATTTCCTTTTGATGTTGCATAAGAATCTTGTCGTGTTTGTTTAGAACCTTCAGTATAAACTATTAGTTTTTTATCTGGTAAAAACTCATCTGCCAGTTGTGTTGATACATGTAAAAATCCTCCACCATTACCACGCAAATCTAAAATTAGATTTTTCATTCCTTGAGCTTTTAATTCGCTTATCGCTTTTTGATATTCCTCCATGGTGGTTTGCGCAAAGCGTGTAATGCGTACGTAGCCAATTTCAGGTGTAGCCATATACCAAGCATCAACACTGTAAATTGGAATTTTATCGCGTGTAATTACATAATCAATTAACTCATTACTACTACCACGTTGAATTGCCACTTTTACTTTTGTGCCTTTATCGCCTCTTAATTTTTTTAATACATCATTGTTTTTAATTCCAATGCCGGCAACAATGGTATCGTTTACTTTAATAATTTTATCGCCTGCTTGTATTCCCAGCTTTTCAGAAGGACCACCGGGTATTGCATTTACTACTAATATGGTATCTTTTATAATCTGAAACTGAATACCTACTCCTTCAAAATTTCCGAGCAAAGGCTCGTTCATTTCCTTTACTTCTTCCTTTGAAATATAAACAGAATGTGGATCTAACTTATCAAGCATTCCAATAATTGCATCTTCTACCAATTTATCAGGATCAACCGTATCAACATAAGCAGCCGTAACAATATTTAAGGTAGTTCTGAATTTATCAGCAGCCTTGCCTGTAGTTTGTGCAAAAATTGAAATTGAAAAAATTATTCCTGAAAAAACAATAATAATATACTTCATAAAACGCATGTAAATAGAGTGTAAATATAAGATGTATTCGGTATTTATAAAGTCATTAAACCATATTTAAACAAATTTAACGCATATACTTTGGCACAAATATTGGTTTTGTATAAATAATAAAAAAATTTAGGAGGACAAAATTATGAGAACCCTGATCATCTTAACAATGCTTGCCTTAATAAGTTTAAAAACGTATGCTCTAAGCATGGCAGCATCTAATTTAGTAATAAGCAGCGCAGATAACAGCTTTATAAGCGTAGCAATTAATAACAGCGCACCGGTAGCGCCTTCTACTCAAATTAACTTTACTAACCTGATGCCGGGTAATCACCGTGTAAAAATTTTCAGACATTATATGAATCCGGGTGGACACTGGAAATCTAAAATGGTTTACAATGGTTTTGTAAATGTACCACCTGCAAGTGAAGTGGTTTACAGCATTAACTTTTACAATCAGCTGATGCTTATAGCCAGCAACCCAATATGGGGATGGAACCCGCCACCTCCAACGCCACCTGCACCTGTATTTGGAATGACTCCTCAAACATTTAATCAGTTAATTATTAGCATTAGCAGCACACCTTTTGACAATACCCGTTTAAACATTGCCAAACAAGCAATAATGAGCAATGGAGCAACTTCGCAACAAATATTGGAATTGATGGGTATGCTTACTTTTGAATCAAACCGATTGGATTTAGCAAAATTTGCATATCGCTATGCTGCCGACCCTAACAACTACTTTATGGTAAACAATGGTTTTACATTTAACAGCAGCATTAATGAACTTAAGCGATTTATCGGATTTTAAATACCTACAATAATAGCCTTAGTTTTAGTAAAAAAAAAGCCTCCTAAAAAGGAGGCTTTTTTCTTAAATTTTTAAATGTTGTTGCGTTATTCTGCCAACAAGATATTTCATAATAAATATTTGAATAATCATTGACACAGAGGTACCAATGGCTGCACCAATTACTCCTGTTAGCGGAATAAAAATAGCATTCATAATTACATTTGATAAAAATAAAAGAAAAATAAACAGTGTTTGATTGAGTGGGTGCCCCAGCTGATTAAATATCATCTGAAATGGCAAATAACCTCCGGTTATAATTACCCCTAAAGTTAATACTGTATAAATTGCCCAAATCAGGTAAAAATTTTCATTTATGCCAAACACCAATAAGAACAATGGAAATCCTGCAATACTTGCCAGACCTAACAATGCGATAATTTTATAAAAACCTTTTTTACTTTTTCTGATTACTTGATTTAATATTTCATAGCCTTTTTTAGTATGTGCTTTAGTTATTACCGGATTAATATTATTACGCATTAATACAGGTAATTGCAAAAAACCTTCGGCAATGGTTGCTGCAATACTATAAATTCCCACCATACTATCCGATAAGAAAATGCCCAGCATAAATACATCTACTTTGGTATTAATATCAAATAGAAAATTTCCTAATAGTGCTTTATTTCCAAAACGATAATTTTCGCCCAGCCACTTTCTAAAACCATTATGAATACTAATTTTAAAGAAAAGCATAGCATAAATAAATACAATAAAAAACAATAATAATTCCGTTAAAGGCAATATCAGTGCAAGTAAATATCCTTCTTTATTGGTAAAAATAAAATAAACCAAAAAAGACAGCATAAACACAAAACGTAATAACTGAAAAATAGCAAAGGCTTTCATTTCTCTTATTCCATTGAGAAAAGAAAGTAAAACCTTGTTCATAGAGAAAAACAACAATCCCCATATTACATATTTGAACCCCTGCAAAACGCCTTCGCTGTTGGTAATTTTACCGGGTAATTGATTAAATAAATATGCAACTGTAATAGTAATAATTGATGTTATAACAGTAATTATTAGTGCTGATGTAACGATGTGATTTAGATTTTTTTTATCTGTATGATATTCCGGAATATATTTTTGTACAGAAAGATGCACACCACTAACTGCCAGTTGCGACAATAGAATATACACCGCATAAATTTGATTAAATACTCCTAATACTTCCGAATCGTAAAATTTAATAATGATAACGTTCAGCAGCACACCAATAACTGCTGACAAGGCAAAAGCCCCCATGTTCCATAATAAATCAACATTAAATTTTGTGGATGCAGAATTTTTACTCAACATCGTCTGGAGTTACATAAAATGGTGGAACACCTTTGCTTAATCGCTTGGATAAAACCTTTGCCATAGGTTCAATGCTGTAATTGCCTTTTTCGCGAGTAATTTTATACACTGCAAACTCTCCTAAATCAAGAAAAACAGGTTTGCAGTATGCTTTTGTAAATTCTTCAAATTTGGGATCATATTTGTTGTAGCTAGGAGTTGATAGTAAATAATCGCATTTTAGAGTATCTTTTATAAATAGCATCATTTCATCAATACTTCTGTTTTCCATAATCCGCGAACGGCCATTTTCTGAATAATAGGTATCATCACCACACCAATAATAAATTCCTTTTTTATTAGAATAGTAATATAACATGGGCAAATTATTCACTAAAAAATGGGCATCGGCAGGTAAATCTTTTCTAATAAAATCAATAACCGGATAAGCGGGAGTTCTACTTTTGTTTTCATAATAAGCAATTTTTGCGGGAATACTGTCAATATAGTTTACAATTCGTTCCACCAGCCCTTGTCGGTCTTGTTGTAAAATACTTTGAGAGCTTTCTCTTAAAAATAATAAGCCAAACACATCATTACTAAATACCAAACCAACAATAAGTATTAATACAAATTTTTTAAAGGTATGTAAATCCTGATGTTCAAGATATAGCCATAAAAAATATAATAAGGCAGAAAGGGTGATTGGCAATAATGTAAGTTGATAACGCGCATTAAAAAATCCTTTAACTGATATTAAAAATAATGAGAGTATATATGCAAGGGCAATGGCTTTTTTCCATTCCTGATTAAAGTATTTTAATTTAAGGAATGCAAATAAAGCTAATGGAATTAGCAACCAGTTAATGCTTCCTAAATATTTAAAATTGAAGAAATGCCCCAAATAGCCATTCATCCAGAATTTAATGGGCGTTTCTATTCTGCGGTGTATTAAGTTTACATCGGTTACTGTTTCATCAACCTGTGTCTGAAAAAAATAAACCACGCAGATAAATACCAGCGATAAAAAAATGTAGAGATATAGTTTTACCTTATTACTCATTAAACTTAGTAATATTTAATTTCCTGAAAAATCCATCCGGTTCCAAACAACACATCCATTACATAATGAATTCCTCCCATCAACATAATAATTGCTGTAACTAATAATGCATAGATAATTTTTTTCTGCATGGTATTTTTATAAAAAAGAATAAACGCCATTACAATAAACACCGATACAAATACACCAAATGAATGTATAAATGCCTGAGCTCCAGCAAAAACTCCAAGTAAAACTAATGTTAGATAATTGTGATAATTAATAGCATAAGCTAAAGCAATGAAACTTGCCATAATCATAAATATACGATAGCTGTCAATATGATATTCTGTAATGGTTATAAAGAACCCATAGGTAAAAAACAAAATAACTGAAGCCGCCATAGCCAACCAAATATTTACACGTTTTAACCAGAAAAACTGTGTAAAAAATATTAAGAAGCCATAATATCCTGTAATACTTTTTAAATAATAATCATTTTCGGTTTTACCAAATAACTCAGAAAATAGAACCTCCCACGTGCCTAATAAGGGAAATGAAAAACCATGTAATCCTACATAAAAAAATTCAGTTTCGGGGTGATAACGGTTCTCAACATATTCGATTAAACGATGTTGAGCAAAATATCTGGCTTGTATGGCATATTCCAACATATCATGCCCTATAATTGGAATACCTATTAATCGCCAAATCCATTGCCAACATATATATATAACAACTACTATGGATAATATATTAAAATAATTTAATGTGTAATCGGAGCTGTATAATTTTATAAATTTTAAATCGAGTAAAAATGTGTTTTTATTTTCTTCTTTAGTTTTATCAATAAATTTAAGTCGCTGCTTTAATACTGCAAATACATCGTTAAAAGACTCAATATTTAATGCTCCAAGAACTAAAAAAAACAATGTTACAACAAGAATATAAGTTATAGGAGCTAAACCTGGAACAAGCCAAAGTAAGTAATACAATAATAATGATGTTAAAAAAGGTCCTAACGCTAATGAAAAAATTATTTTTTGAAAAGGAGCAATTACTTTCTCTTTATCAAAACGAAACAAGCATAAAGATACCGCTAACGAAAACGCCCCATTAGTTAATACAAACAATAAAACAAAGACAAAAAATGCGGATATCACTTCCTAATAATTAAAAATTGCAAATTACAAATTGAAAAATTCTAAACTATAAATCAAAAAATCATCAATTCACCAAATCAACTAATAGCTATTGTCTATTAACAATAATTAAACTAATCTATTTTATACAGTTTAGGAATAGCATTTACCACTTTCACGGCTTTTTCAAAATCAACACCAATGGTATCAAAATACCATTTCATACTTTCGAAGCGAGGGCGGTTTTCCTGATTTATAAATTTTAATCCTTCTTCGCGTGTAATTAAGCCTTCGCGTATTTGGTTACTTCTAAAAGTATCAAACTCGCTAAATCCTGCAACAGTATAATAAATGTAATTATAGAATGCGGCTGTACCGTCACCTATTCTCCATGTAGTAGTAGTATCTGGCGATATTTCCCACTCATACTCATCAAACAAGGTTTTTTCAATTTTTTGCTCGTCCCACTTAATCCAATCAAATAACTGGTAAAAATGTGTTCTTGGTTCAGCATAATATGAATAGAATGATGCAATTGTGTCTATTAATGAAGAATTTATATATGCAGGATTTGTTATGAAATTTTTACCATAATACCATGCTAATCCTATTTTACTCGAAAGCGGTAAATAATCCGGTCGTGTTTTATCAAAGTTCGGAGATATGCCGCAAAAACCTACTTTAAAATCGGTGTTTTCTAAAATATTGGTACTCCAAATATCGAGCTTAATTCCTGTTTGTTTTTTAATTTGATTAACATAATAGAAAAACTGCTTATCACCCGCCATAAATAAGGGAATCATTCCCAATTGAGGCTTCTTTAGCCAGGCTTCTACATTCATCTGAATGTTTTTACGTTTCATGTGAATATCGGCAGAAACAATAATATTTTCTATTCCTAATTTACCACAAATACGTGCAATATTTCTACGCGCTAAATCGGTAACCATTCCCCAGTCGTAAGTATAGGTAATTGGATGTAATCCCAACTCGTACACAATGTAATGTATGCCATAACTACTATCTCGTCCGCCACTGAATGGAATAATACAATCAGGCTTACCGTCTTTACTACGGTATTGTTTCATTAATTCTTTAAATTCTTGCTCTTTCGCTCCTTGTTTTTTTACAATATATTTATGGCAGAAATTACAAACACCCTGATTGTCGTATTGAATAAAAGGAAAAGTTTCAGGCAATAAACATTTGCTGCAACGCTTTAATTTACTGATAGCATCAATATTAAATTGCAATAACTTACGTAAAGGAGAGTTTTTTAATATTTCAATTTGTTTTTTGGCTGTTTCAAAATCTATG